>NZ_JBFAXX010000036.1:0-90391 GCF_040680995.1 Kitasatospora sp. NPDC051914 | reverse complement strand
AATCGCGTTCAGAGTCAGGGCGGACCGTTTCGAGCGCCGGCCGGGGGAGCAACTCCCCGGCCAGTGGCAGAAGTACAACACCCAGATCGCGTTCGCTGGTCGGCAGCCCGCCGTGCAGGAGCATCGCTTCGATGCCGTGCTCCTTGAGGGCAGCGGCGAGTTGGTTGACGTGCTCGATCCGGTTGGTGAGCGCCAGGCTGCACCTTCCTCGGCGGTACGCGGTGGCTATGTCGGCGGCGATGAGCTGGTTGCGGGTCCCGTCGGCTGCGAGTTTGCCGTAGATCGCCTGGATGGAGGCTCCGTCGGTCCCGGGCTCGCCGGTCGAGAAGGTGGTTCGGTGCACGATGAGGTGCTTGGCGAAGGTGCTCTGGTCTTCGATCTCGTGGCGGATCGGTCCGCACTGCATGGTGATCAGCGGGTCCATCTGGTCGGCGCGGTAGGGCGTGGCGGACAGCCCGATCCACCGTTCAGCGTCGACCTTGCGGATCGCGGCCTCGTCGCGCAGTCCTCGGGGAAGGGCGAGCCACTCGGGGTCGGTGGCGTCGAAGCAGCAGATCATGCGCGGGGTGTTGAAGGTGGAGCACCGCTGGTTCTGGCGGCGGTAGAACTCCGGGTTGTGGAGGGACGCGGCGTGTTTGAGGGCTGCGACCAGTTGTGGTGGGAGTCCGGTGGTGGTGATGCGGAGCATGGCCCCGGCCTCGGCGTTCACCGTTTTCGGGGCCTTGCCGAGCGCGGTGCGGCGTGGCCGAGGCGGCAGCACCGGAGTGGTCGGAGATGGGCCGGCCTGCACCGGGCCGAGCTTGTCGACCAGCGCCTGGACCTGGTGGGGCGTCAGGCGTTCGGCGCGCGAGAGGTGCGCGAACTGGTCGGGGTAGGGGTGCCACGTGGCGGGATCGCAGAAGACGGTGGTACCGGCTCCGCGGGAGGCGCCATGCAGGGGCAGGGCGATCAGGTTGCCGAACCGGGCGCCGCCCTTGGAGTGGATCGGCAGAAAGTCCTGCGCGGGGGAGAACCGGTCGTAGCTGGCCAGCGACATACCCTTGCGAGTGTCGATCGCGCGCCGCAGCAGGGCGGTGCCCAGCGCGCGGGCGAGCGTGGCGGGCACTGGCGCGGTGAAGAAGATCCACACGTGCGCGCCGCTTCCGGAGCGGGAGATCTCCGCGAGCGCCGGAACTCCCACCTCCTTGCAGGCCGCGATGTACGCGGCGGCGTCGCCGCGCCAGTCCTTGTCGTCGAAGTCGCATGCGAGCAGCCGGGTCGTGTCGTCCGGGAGCATCGGGTACAGGCCGACGTGGAGTTGGCGCTGCCCTGACTCGGGGCGGCTGAGGTGCCGGAAGACGACCTGGTCGGTGAGCGGGAAGAAGACGCGCTCGGAGTCCGGCTTGTTCCTCTCCCAGGGTTCTCCTCGGCCGGGCTCCAGCCGGTCCGGCCGCTCTTCGAGCTGACCCACCGGGTCGCATACACGTCCGTACGGCCGGCGAACAGGGCACGGAACAGGGCGACCTTGGCCTGCGGGCTGGAGGTGGTGTCCGTATACGGCAGGCCAGGATCGCCCGGTGCTGCCTGGAGCGCGGACGCTTCGGTGTCCGTGAGTGGCTCTACCTCGTCGCACGCGGCGGCGGGGGGCGCCATGCCGAGCCGCTCACGAAGCCTCTCGTTCTCCGCACGCAGTTCCGCGATCTCCTGGAGCGCGATATCGAGTTTGATGTGCAACTCGGCGGGGTCGTGCCACCCGGACCACTCATCCACCGCTCCACGATCCGAGAACACTCGGCGTGCAGGCAATTCAGGACCGTTCCTTCAGCGACGTGGGCGCTCATTGGCCGCATCCGCCGAGCAGAGAGGGGCCCGCGTGCTGCCGCACGGTCGATCGGGTGCGCGTCCGGGACGGGCATATTCCCCGCATCGGAGCGGTCAGCGGTGGCCGCGCGTCTCCGTCTGCTTGGGGTGGCCGCTGCCGGCTCGAGTGATCCACAAGGTACGTTGCTCGTCGTCGACGGCGTACCAGATGCGGCCGCCAGCGGTCACCTCGTACTGCCACTGCTCCAGTGACGCGCCGGCGACCTTGACGGTGCCGAGCGCGCCCTTGAGAGGGTGCTGCCGCTGGTCGATATGGCGTGGTTCGCTCGTGATGGCGACCCAGGCGCGATCGAGGTTCTCCGGGACCTGCTTCAGCAGCTGCTGCCAACCGGCATACGCCTGGCGGTCGGCGGCGCGTACGCTCCACGGATTCGGCCGTGGAAGGTCCTCCCCGCGGCCGGTCACTCGGCGTCCTCCGGCCGTGGGCGGTCCAGCTCGGGCCCGTCACCGGGGAAGGGGCCCTGCAGTTCGCGGGCCAGTTGGGGATCGGACCACACCTCGGCGGTGGCGCGCCAAGAGGCGAGGTTGCGGGCGAACGGCAGCAGGAGACCGGTGTCGGCCCCGGCGACCAGGTCGGCGAGCAGCTCCCGTACACAGGTGGCGCGCTCGCTCTCGGGGAGCCAGTGCAGCCAGGGAAGCTCCTCGGCGAGCACCTCCTCAGCCAGGTCCAGCTTGCGGCGGGCCAGGATCGCAAGGGAGCGCGCCGCAATGCGCATGCCCGACGCCGTTGCCTCGAAGCGCTCGGCTCGCATCAGGACGAGGTTCTCCTCGTCGCGGCGTTCCAATATCACGTCGGCGTCGTCGAGGGAGGGCAGCACCTGGGAGGGGCCGCGCAGGAAGGCGCTGTAGGGAAAAGTCTGGACAGCCATGGGGCGAGTGTATCTGAACTACTTCAGATTGTTCCTGTGAAACCGGGCAACCGAGGACGCCGGAGACCTCGGTCCGCTTGAATGAGCCCCGTGACAAGCAGCACCGCATTCACCAAGGCCGACCTGCGGGCGCTGGCCGGGCCGCGATCCTTCGAGCGCGGCCTGGGCTACCAGGATGCGGTCGAAGGACTCGAGGTGTCGGCCGGCCGGTTCACGGCCACCGTCTACGGCAGCGACGCCTATGAGGTCGTCCTGGAGGTGAAGGGCCGGCAGGGGCTTTCGGGCGAGTGCGACTGCCCGTACGGTCTGGACGGCAACTTCTGCAAGCACTGCGTCGCCGTCGGCCTGGTCGTACTGGAGCGGTGGGGGGATCTGCCCCGGCTGCGTGCCGCCTCCGAGGCCCGAGCGGAGAGTCTGGAGTCCTGGCTTCAGTCGCGTTCCCGGGAGGATCTGCAGGCCCTGGTGCGTGAACTGCTCGACGGGGACCGGGACCTGCGCCGCCGTCTGGAGCTGCGCGCCGCGACGGCCTCGGCCGATCCGGCCCGGATGCGGGAGCGGATCGCAGACCTGCTGGCCACGGGCCACTTCAGCCGGTACGGCTACATCGAGTACGCCGATGTCCAGGCCTACGCGGACCAGGCCGGAGAAGCGGTGGCCGCGATCAGCGCCCTGACCGAGAACGGCCAGGCAGCGCAGGCGGCCATGCTCGCCCGGGAGGCGATCCGCCTGCTCGGGCGGGCGTACGACGACATGGACGACTCCGACGGGGCCGTCGGCGGCGTCGCCGACGATCTCGGCGAGGCACACCTTCAGGCATGCCTGGCAGCCCAGCCCGATCCCATGGAGACCGCCGACTGGCTGGTACAGCACCTGCTGGGCGATCAGAGCCATCTGCCGGAGATCGAGCTGGACGACTACCGTGAAATCCTCGGAGAGACAGGGCTCGCGCGGGTCCGACAGCTCGCGCAGAGCGCGTGGCAGCGCAATCCGTCCGGCTGGTCCGAGAAGCACCTGATGGAGCACCTGATCAAGGCCGAGGGCGACCTCGACGCGCTGATCGCCATGCGCGCAGCCGACCTGGCCCCCTCGGGCTGGACCCACCTGCTGATCGCGCAGGAACTCGACGCGGCAGGCCGCGCGAACGAGGCCCTGCAGTGGGCCGAGCGAGGCCACCGGGACACCGCCGGGCAGCCGCATGTCGACGACCGGCTCCTGGACTACCTCACCAGCCGCTATGCCTCGGCAGGACACTTGGCCGAAGCGACGGCGGTACGCCGCGAACGGTTCCGGGCCTCACGTTCGCTGGACGCCTACCGGAAGCTGCGGGAGGCAGCCCGCGCAGAGGGTGTCTGGGATGGCGACCGCGCCGCCGCGCTGCAACTGCTGCACGCCGACAGGCGCTCGGGCGGCGGCTGGTACGGCAACGGCGGTCCGGTGCTGATCGACGCCCTGATCGACGATGGAGACCTGGACGCCGCGTGGGAGGCCGCCCCCGGCTGCGCCGGCACCCGGCAGTGGCTGACGCTGGCAGACCGAATCCGGGAATCCCGCCCGGCCGACGCGCTGGGGGTGTACCTGCGAGCCATCGAGCCGCTCAAGCAGATCACAGGGGACAGCAACTATCAGGAGATCGCGAGACTGCTGCTGAACGCCCGGGCCTGCCATCGTGTACTGGGCACGGAGCCGGACTTCGCCGACTACGTTGTGGCCCTGCGCGCCGACCAGAAGCGCAAGCGCAACCTCCTGAAGATCCTCGACCAACACGGCCTGTAGTGGTTCGCGACCAGCCGAGCCGGTAGCCGAAGCCGAACAGTGGTGGCTGGTTGGCTGAAGGCGCCGGCTCGAACTGGTCACTGTCAATAAGGCGCTCAGGGCCTGGAGCGCCCGAGGGCGCTGACATCTCGGTGTTGGCGCCGTTGGCGGCAGGTTCAGGTCGGCATGGGCGGGATGAACCCCACCGAAGGGGGTACTACAAACGCCGAGGTCAGAGGCCTGGCCGTGTGGCAGGACTCGCGGCTGTTGCTACTGGCCAGGGCCGAGCGGGCGCTCATATAGCCAAAAACCGCCGGTCAGGAAGTTGACCGGCGGTTCGTTGGGTTTGTGTCCGAGGGGGGACTTGAACCCCCACGCCCGATAAAGGGCACTAGCACCTCAAGCTAGCGCGTCTGCCATTCCGCCACCCGGACGGGGTGTGTTGCCTCAGGGTTTCCGTTTCCTTCGCCCCCTGGCGACAGAGAGAACATTACCAGGCCGCGGGACTGCTTCTCACCTGCGTTTCTTCCGCCGGGCGCCGGCCAGGAGGAACGATTCATCGTCAAGAAGTGCAAAAAGGGTCAAATCGGGCGGCAGCAGGCCTCGCGGAGGAAGGGAGTGCTCCCCCGTGCGCCGGCGGCGACGGAGCGTGCGGGGGCTGTGGAGCGCGCGGGGCGCACGCAGCGCCCCGCAGGGGCCGTGGTGGGCGCGGTGGTCGTGGAGAGTCGGCCCGAGGGGCGTGCTGATCTGGGGAAACCTCCGACAGCGTGACCGTTCCGCTGGTACAACGAATCGTGACCGGGCCGATGTGGTCCGATCACGTTCGCATGTGGTCTGAACAGGTCACCCGCCGTCAGTTTCCAGTCCCTTGACCAGCGGCCGACGGGTGCTCTCCTAGCCTCTGTGGACCAAGGGAGCCTTGAGCGGAACGCCCGATTCCCGAGAAGCCGCCGGCCGGCGCCACCCGCGCGGGTCTGCGGCCGAGCCTCCCGTCACGATGCAAAGGGTGGCTTGACGTGGAACAGATGAGCGGGGCGGCCGAACGCACGTCGACGGACGCCGGCACCGGGGACCCGTCCGGGGCGAGACAGCCGGGCGCAGGCCCGGAACCCGGCGTGTGGCGGTTCGGCGCGGAGGCGCAGGAGGCCGCCGTTCCGCAGACCCGCCATGCGGTGCGCGACCGCCTCCTCGCCCAGGGCATGGGCGGCGAGCGCTACCAGGAGCTGATCGACGACCTGCTGCTGATCGTCTCGGAGCTGGTCAGCAATGCGGTGAACCACGCAGCCGTGGTCTCGCCCCGCCTCACCACCGAGCTGGCGATCGGCGAGGGCTGGGTCCGGATCGCGGTGGAGGACCTGCACCCGTACCGGCCGAAGGCCCTGGAGAGCGACCTGGGCAATCTCGGCGGCCGGGGCCTGCTGCTGGTCAAGAGCGTCACCCTGCAGGCCGGCGGCACCTGCGACGTGGAGCGCACCGAGGGCGGCGGCAAGGTGATCTGGGCGTCGCTCCCGCTGCCGGCCCCGCGCACGGCGGAGCCGGACAGCCATCCCTGGGAGCGGTGAAGGCCCGCGACAAGCGCGAGGCCCGCGACGAACGCGGAGAACGCGGAGAACGCGGAGAGCCAGCGAGAACCGCGGAAGCAGGAGCGCGCTACCAGCCGCGTCCGGTGATCTCCCGGATGCCGGGCAGCGCCGCCTCGAAGACCGTGCGGAACCAGGCGGAGAACGGCTTCTCGTTCTCCAGCTCCTTCAGCTCCTCCGCGGTGACGAAGCGGGTGTCGGCGATCTCGTCCGGGTCGGGGACGAGGTCGGCGGTGACCAGGCCGACGAAGAGGTGGTTCCACTCGCGCTCGATCAGCCCGGAGGCCTCGTCGGGCAGGTCGTAGCGGACGGTGCCGGCCTCGCAGAGCAGTGCGGGCGCGATCCCGAGCTCCTCGGCCGTACGGCGGGCGGCGGCCACGAAGGGCTGCTCGCCGGGGTACGGGTGGCCGCAGCAGGTGTTGGACCAGACGCCGGGGGAGTGGTACTTGCCGAGGGCGCGGCGCTGGAGGAGGAGGCGCCCCTTCTGGTCGAACAGGAACACCGAGAACGCCCGGTGCAGCCGGCCCGGCTGCTGGTGGGCGGAGAGCTTCTCGGCGGTGCCGATGGTGAACCCGTCGTCGTCGACGAGCTCCAGCAGGATCTCGGTCGCACCGGCCCCCGTCCCGGCAGTGCCGGTCGCACCTGTGTCGATCCCCTGGAGGATGTGCGTCCGGCCGGTCGACGAGATGTCGGACATGTGGTCCCCTTCGCATGTGGCGTCGGGGCCCAAGTCTGCCCCATGCTGCAGAGTCCCGCGGTCGCGACGCACGTGTGCCCGGGGAAGGGGCGAATGGCCGGGTGATGTGTTCGGGCCCTGACCGAATCCGTTGCGGGCCCTTCACTTTGTGTCCGTTCGAGAGTCGGACATGCGCCCGATATCCGCCGGTCCGCGGCTTGAATGCGAGGCGCGCCGTCCGGAATGATGATCTGCACGGTGCGGCGGCCCGCGACGGCCGCCGGCGGCGGATTCGAGCTGCCGCATGCCCGCCGAGCGCCCGACCCATGGTGTCCCATACGGCAGAGGACGCCCGTTTCGGGGGTAAACGGGCCGTCCGGTAGCCTCAACCGGTGCGCCGGGCCCGAAGGGCGGCGTACCCCCCACCCCCCGTCCCACCGATCGACGCTGTCGCCGCAGCGTGCACACCGTCGACCGTACGTACCGCCAGGGAGTGAGTCCCGCTGTCCACTGTGATCGTGACCGGCTCCGAGCCGTCGGCCGCCCGGGGAGCCGGCGACTCGCTTCCGATCGGCACCGGCCCGGCCGGCGGACTCGGGACGGGCGCAACCGCCACCGTGACCGCGGTGCCGATCCCCGCCCAGGCCGACCGCACCGCCGCCCGCCCCGCCGACCGTCCCGCGGCCGCCCGCCCGGGATCCGGCACCCCGACCGGTGCCACCGCCCCCGGCGCGCTCGCCGCAGACCTCGCCGCGATCGGCTTCGGCCGCGTCCTGCACGCCAGGGACGCCGCCGAGCTCGCCGATCTGCTGGCCGCCGCCGACCCCGCCGAGCGGATCGCCGTCATAGACGCCGGCTTCGTCGGCCACCGGCACGCGCTGCGCCTGGCCCTCACCGACCCGCGCTACCCGGCCGGCGCCGTCCCCGGCGCCGTCGCCGTGAACGGCGCGGCCGCCCGCGAGGCGCTGATCTCCGCCGCCCGGGGCCTCACCGGCGCCGAGCCGAGCCTGCCCGACGCCCTGGCCGGCGCCGTCCAGCGCGGCGGCATCGCCGTCCAGCGCCCCGAGCTCGGCACCCTGGTCGCCACCGTCCCCGCCGACGCCGACGAGCTGGCCGCGGCTCGCGCCGCCGTCGCGCAGGTGGACGAGGAGGCCGTCCGGCTGCGCCGTGCGGTGAAGGCCCGCGACGGCTTCTTCACCACCTTCTGCGTCAGCCCGTACTCGCGCTACATCGCACGCTGGTGCGCCCGCCGCGGCCTCACCCCCAACCAGGTCACCACGGCCTCGCTGGTCACCGCGCTCGCCGCGGCCGCCAGCGCCGCCACCGCGACCCGGCCGGGCTTCGTCGCCGCCGGCCTGCTGCTGATCTTCTCCTTCGTGCTGGACTGCACCGACGGACAGCTCGCCCGCTACTCCCTGCAGTACTCCACGGTCGGCGCCTGGCTGGACGCCACCTTCGACCGCGCCAAGGAGTACTCCTTCTACGCGGGCCTGGCGATCGCGGCGGCCCGCACCGGCGACCACGTGTGGGCGCTCGCGCTCGCCGCGATGGTGCTGATGACCTTCCGGCACAGCGTCGACTTCGCCTTCATGGCCGCCGACCAGGAGACCGCCCGCAACCCCGCCACCGCCGGCAGCAAGGTGCAGGGGACGAACTCCAGCCCCACCGCGCAGCTCTCCAACCGGCTCGACCGGGTCGGCTGGACGGTCTGGGCCCGCCGCATCATCGTGCTGCCGATCGGCGAGCGCTGGGCCCTGATAGCCCTGCTCACCGCGTTCACCACCCCCCGCACCACGCTCACCGTGCTGCTCGTCGGCTGCGCCCTGGCCTGCTGCTACACCACCGCCGGCCGGGTGCTGCGCTCGGTCAACCGGCGCCGCCCGCGCACCGACCAGGCCGCCCGTGAGGTCGCGGTCCTGGCGGACGGCGGACCGCTCGCCGAGCTGCTCGCCCCGGTGCTGCGCCCGGTCGCCCGCCGGCTGCCCGGCCTCGCCGTCCCGCTGCTCGCGGCGGTCGCCTCGGCCGGCCTGCCCGCCGCCGTGTACCTGCTCGGCGGTACCTGGGCCTCGGTCGGCGCCGCCGCCGGGTACGTGCTGCTGAGCTCGCTCGTGCTGGCCCGGAAGCTGACCGGCCCCCTGGACTGGCTGGCCCCCGCGTTCTTCCGCGCCGGCGAGTACCTGACCGTCCTCGCCCTGGCCCTGCGCCTGGACACCGCCTCGCTCCCGGCCGCGTTCGGGCTGGTTGCGGCCGTCGCCTACCATCACTACGACACGGTGTACCGCCTCCGCGGCGGCACCGGCGCGCCGGCCCGCTGGCTGGTTCGCGCGACCGGCGGCCAGGAGGGACGGGCCCTGCTCGTCACCCTCTTCGCCGCACTCGTGTACGGCGGCGCCCCCAGCGGGGCCGTCGGCCACGAGGGGCCCGGAGCGGCCGCCCTGCAGGGCGGCCTGGTGGCCCTGGCCGCCGTCCTGGCCCTGGTCGTCGTCGCCGAGTCCATCCACTTCTGGGTGTTCGGCGACGCCACGGCAGAACACGACGAATCAGGAGACACCGCATGATCGGCCTCGTCCTGGCCGCCGGCGCAGGCCGCCGGCTCCGCCCGTACACCGACACCCTGCCCAAGGCGCTGGTGCCGGTCGACGGGGACCGGACCGTCCTGGACCTCACCCTCGGCAACTTCGCCGAGGTCGGGCTCCGCGAGGCCGCCGTCGTGGTCGGGTACCGCAAGGAGGCCGTGTACGACCGCAAGAACGCGCTGGAGCAGAAGTACGGCGTCAAGCTCACCCTGGTCGAGAACGACAAGGCCGAGGAGTGGAACAACGCCTACTCCCTGTGGTGCGCCCGCGAGCTGTTCGGCGAGGGCCTGCTGCTCGCCAACGGCGACACCGTGCACCCGGCGTCCGTCCAGCGCACCATGCTCGACGGCAACGACCGGATGGCCAAGGAGGGCAACGCCCCCGGCATCCTGCTCGCCCTGGACACCGTGAAGAAGCTCGCCGACGAGGAGATGAAGGTCGTCGTCGACCCCGCCCTCGGCATGCGCCGCATCACCAAGCTGATGGACCCGGCCGAGGCCACCGGCGAGTACATCGGCGTCACGATCATCAACCCGTCGGCGAAGAACGCCCTCGCCGACGCCCTGCAGGCCACCTTCGAGCGCGACCCGCAGCTCTACTACGAGGACGGCTACCAGGAGATGGTGAACCGCGGCCTGCGCATCGACGTGCAGCCGATCGGCGAGGTCTCCTGGGTCGAGGTCGACAACCACGACGACCTGGCCCGTGCGCGGGAGATCGCGTGCCAGTACTGACCCGGCTGCTGCCCTCGCCGGTCTTCGTGGAGATCCGCGCGGGCGCCCTCGACGCGCTCGGCGGCATCCTCGCCGACCAGCGGCTGTCCGCCTCCGGGCGGATAGCGGTGGCGATCAGCAACGGCTCCGGCGCGGTGCTCCGGGAGCGGCTCGAACCGCTGCTCCCGGGCGCCGTCTGGTTCCAGGTCGCCGACGGCACGCTGGACGCCGCCGTGCGCCTGGCCGACGAGATGCGCAGCGGACACTTCGACGCACTGGTCGGCCTCGGCGGCGGCAAGATCATCGACGCGGCGAAGTACGCCGCCGCACGGGTCGGCCTGCCCATCGTGGCGGTCGCCACCAACCTCGCCCACGACGGCATCTGCTCGCCGGTCTCGACCCTCGACAACGACGCCGGGCGCGGCTCCTACGGCGTGCCCAGTCCGATCGGGATCGTGGTCGACCTCGACGTCATCCGCAAGGCGCCGCAGCGCTTCGTCGCGGCCGGCATAGGCGACGTCATCTCCAACATCTCCGCCTGCGCCGACTGGGAGCTGTCGCAGCGGGTCACCGGCGAGCCGGTCGACGGCCTGGCCGTCGCCATGGCCCGCTCGGCCGGCGAGAACCTGCTCCGCCACCCCGGCGCCCTGGAGGACGAGGACCTCCTGCTGGCCCTCGCGGAAGCCCTGGTACTGTCCGGCATCGCGATGAACATCGCGGGCAGCACCCGGCCCTCCTCGGGCGCCTGCCACGAGATCTCGCACGCCCTGGACGTGCTGTACCCCAAGCGGTCCGCCCAGCACGGCGAGCAGGTCGGCCTCGGCGCCGCCTTCGCGAGCTTCCTGCGGGGCGAGCACGAGCTGACCGGTCTGATCGTGGAGCGCCTGGCGCGCCACGGACTGCCGGTGACCGCCGACGCGATCGGCTTCACCGAGGCGGAGTTCACCGACGCGGTGCACTACGCCCCGAACACCCGCCCGGGCCGCTTCACCATCCTGGAACACCTCGACCTCTCCCCATCCGACATCAGGGACGCGTACGCCGACTATGTCCAAGCAGTCCACTGACATCCCCCCGGTCGCCCCGGTCGACCTGACCCGTCGCCCCTCCATCGAGGAGCTGCGGGCCGTCATCCACCCGGAGGGGATGCTCCAGCGCCGCAGCGCCGAGCACTGGGCCGGCCGGCTCTACATGCGGAAGATCTCGCTGCGGATCACCCGCGTGCTGAGCACCGTCACGGTGATCACGCCCAACGGGCTGACCTACCTGATGATGTTCACCGGCATCCTGGCCGGCGCCGCCCTGGTGATCCCCGGCATCACCGGCGCCGTCCTCGCCGCCCTGCTGATCCAGGTCTACCTGCTGCTCGACTGCGTGGACGGCGAGGTCGCCCGCTGGCGCCGGCAGACCTCGCTCACCGGCGTCTACCTGGACCGCGTCGGCCACTACATGTCCGAGGCCGCGCTGCTCACCGGCCTCGGCCTGCGCGCCGCCGACCTCTTCCACCAGGACGGCACCGCCTCCGCCTGGCAGTGGGCCTTCCTCGGCACGCTGGCCGCGCTCGGCGCCATCCTGATCAAGTCCGAGACGGACCTGGTCGACGTGGCCCGCGCCCGCAGCGGCATGACCGCCGTCGAGGACAGCGCCTCCGTGCCGCGCTCCTCCGGTGTCGCCAAGGCCCGCCGGGCCGCCTCGGTGCTCAAGTTCCACCGCCTGATCGGCGCCGTCGAGGCCTCGCTGTTCATCCTCGCGGCGGGCATCGCCGACCAGGTGGCCGACGGCCTCTTCTACACGCGGCTCGCCGTGGTGGTCCTGGCCGCGATCGCCATGCTGCAGACCGTCCTGCACCTGTTGAGCATCGTCCTGTCGAGCAGGCTGCGATGAGCGACGCCCTGCGGCTGGGCGCCGTCATCATCACCCAGGGCAACCGCCCCGCGGAGCTCAACGCCCTGATCGACTCCGTCCGCGCCCAGGACGGCCCCCCGGTCGAGCTGGCCGTGGTCGGCAACGGCGCCCCGCTGCCCCCGCTGCCGGACGACGTCCGCACCGCCGAGACGCCGGAGAACCTCGGCATCCCCGGCGGCCGCAACGTCGGCATCGAGCTCTTCGGGCCGGACGGCCGCGACGTCGACGTGGTGCTCTTCCTCGACGACGACGGCCTGCTGCCGGGCCGCGACTCCGCGGAGCTGCTGCGCCGGGCCTTCGCCGAGGACCCGGCGCTCGGCATCGTCTCCTTCCGGATCGCCGACCCGGACACCGGTGTGACCCAGCGCCGGCACGTGCCGCGGCTGCGCGCCAGCGACCCGCTGCGCTCCTCCCGGGTGACCACCTTCCTGGGCGGCGCCAGCGCCGTGCGGACGGCGGTCTTCCCGCAGGCCGGCCAGCTGCCCGCCGAGTTCTTCTACGCGCACGAGGAGACCGACCTCGCCTGGCGCGCACAGGACGCCGGCTGGTCCATCGACTACCGCGCCGACGTGGTGCTGCACCACCCCACCACTTCGCCGGCCCGGCACGCCTCGTACTTCCACAACGTGGCCCGCAACCGCGTGTGGCTGGCGCGACGGAACCTTCCGGCCCTGTTGGTGCCTCTCTACCTGGGAACCTGGTTCCTGCTCACGCTGGCCCGCCGCCCGTCCGGCGACGCGCTGAAGGCCTGGCTGGGCGGTTTCCGGGCAGGTTGGCGCGAGGCCTGCGGTCCGCGACGGCCGATGCGATGGCGTACTGTATGGCGATTGACCCGCTTGGGCCGACCGCCAATCATCTGATCGCTGCAGCCGGCAGTGCCCCCCTGTCGGTCGAACTACCTTCCGTGATCAAGGACGAATGTGTCGACATTGAGTGACCCGCTCAGCCTCTCGGCCCCGAGGGGTGCCGACGCGGGCCTGACCCCCCAGCAGCTCGTGGCCAAGTACGGCCTCACGGTGAGCGGCCGGCGGCCCGGTCTGCCCCAGTACGTCAAGCAGCTCTGGGCCCGGCGCCATTTCATCGTGTCCTTCGCGACCGCGAGACTGGTCGCGCAGTACAGCACGGCGAAGCTGGGACAGGTCTGGCAGGTCGTGACCCCGCTGCTCAACTGCGTGGTCTACTTCCTGGTCTTCGGTCTGATCCTGGGCAACAAGTCGATTCCGAACTACGTGCCCTGGCTCTGCATCGGTGTCTTCATCTTCCAGTTCATCCAGAGTGCGGTGCAGAGCGGTACCCGCTCCATCTCCGACAACCTGGGCCTGATCCGGGCGCTGCACTTCCCCCGCGCCTGCCTGCCGATCGCCTTCACCATCATCCAGCTGCAGCAGCTGCTGATCTCGATGGTCGTCCTGGTCGGCATCGTGCTGGCGACCGGCATCATGCCGAGCCTGAGCTGGCTGCTGATCCTGCCGACGCTGGTGCTGCTCTGCATCTTCAACACCGGCGTCGCGCTGGTCATGGCCCGCATCGGCGCCAAGACCAGCGACATGGCGCAGCTGATGCCGTTCATCCTGCGCACCTGGATGTACCTCTCGGGCGTCTTCTACAGCATCGAGGGCAACATCCAGACCTGGCCGAAGTGGATCCAGCTGATCGCGGACGTCAACCCGGCCTCGGTCTACATGGACCTGATCCGGTTCGCGTTCGACCCGAGCCACTTCAACCGTGAGGGTCTGCCGCCGCACGTGTGGATGGTTGCCACCGCGTGGGCTCTCATCGCGGGCCTGTTCGGGTTCGTGTACTTCTGGAAGGCGGAGGAGCAGTACGGCCGTGGCTGACACCGCAACGACCAACGTCAAGGAGGCGGCCCCCGTGGACGCCGACCAGGCTCGCGTGCCCACCGTCGTCGTGGACGACGTGCACATCGTGTACAAGGTCCACGGCGCGGGCTCGGGCAAGGGCAGCGCCACCTCGGCGCTGAGCCGGATCATCTCGCGCAAGCGCTCGCCCGCCATCCGCGAGGTGCACGCCGTGCGCGGCATCAGCTTCACCGCGTACAAGGGCGAGGCGATCGGCCTCATCGGCTCCAACGGCTCCGGCAAGTCGACCATGCTGGCCGCGATCGCCGGCCTGCTGCCGACCGAGCGCGGCGGCATCTACACCAACGGCCAGCCGTCGCTGCTCGGCGTGAACGCCGCGCTGATGAACGACCTGACCGGTGACCGGAACGTCGTGCTGGGCTGCCTGGCGATGGGCATGTCGCCCGCCGAGGTGAAGGCCCGCTACCAGGACATCGTCGACTTCTCGGGCATCAACGAGAAGGGCGACTTCATCACCCTGCCGATGCGCACGTACTCCTCCGGCATGGCGGCCCGCCTGCGGTTCTCCATCGCGGCGGCGAAGACCCACGACGTGCTGCTGATCGACGAGGCGCTGGCCACCGGCGACCAGAAGTTCCAGAAGCGGTCCGAGGCGCGCATCCGCGAGCTCCGCAAGGAGGCCGGCACGGTCTTCCTGGTGAGCCACAACAACAACGCGATCCGCGATACCTGCGAGCGCACCATCTGGATCGAGAAGGGCGAGCTCGTCATGGACGGCCTCACCGACGAGGTCGTGCGGGCGTACGAGAAGCAGAACCACGGCTGATCGCCGCGGGTCGGGGCCGGTGCGGGGGGTGTCCCCGCACCGGCCTCCGTGTTGACCGGACGAGTGCCCGGTACGCGTGTCCGAAGGGGAACGCCGGCCGGGAGCGGTGTAGAACGGGGGAGTGACGGCAGTGGTGGCTTCGGCCAAATCAGACAATCAGACAGACGGCGCCACGTTGCAGAAGGCGGACCTGGAGAACTTCCCGGTCGCACCCTCCTTCCTTCCCGCCGCCTGGCGCACCGACCTGATGGCGGTCTACGGCTTCGCCCGCCTGGTCGACGACGCCGGCGACGGCGACCTCGCCGACCCCGAGCAGGTCGCCGCCCTGCTGGACGTCCCGGTCGTCGCCGACCCCACCGCCTTCCGGCTCGGCCTGCTCGACGGCCTGGAGCGCGACCTCGACCGCGCCTTCGAAGCCACCCTCGGCCGTGGCGGCGAGCCGCCCCGCCACCCGCTGATGAAGGCGCTCGTCCCGCTCGCCGACCGCCACCCGGTCACCCCCGAACCGTTCCGCCGGCTGATCGAGGCCAACCGCGTCGACCAGACCACCACCCGCTACGCCACCTACCGCGACCTGCTCGGCTACTGCACCCTCTCCGCCGACCCGGTCGGCCGGCTGGTGCTCGCCATCGCCGGCGTCGCCACCCCCGAACGGATCGCCCTGTCCGACGCGATCTGCAGCGGCCTGCAGATCGTCGAGCACATCCAGGACGTCGCCGAGGACCTCGGCCGCGGCCGGATCTACCTGCCCGCCGACTCCCGGGAGCGCTTCGGCGTCACCGAGGCCGACCTCGCCGAGCCCACCGCGGGCCCCCGGGTCCGCGAGCTGATCGCCTTCGAGGCCGAGCGCGCCCGCACCCTGCTCGACCGCGGCGCCCCGCTGGTGGGTACGGTTCACGGAAGGCTACGGCTGCTGCTCGCGGGATTCACCGCGGGCGGGTACGCGGCCCTGGCGGCCGTCGAGGACGCCGGGTACGACGTCCTCGCCCAGCAGCCCAAGCCGGACAAGCGCCGCCTCGCACTGCGGGCGGCGGCACTCTTCGCGAAGGGAAGGTGAACGCCCGAGTGGCGGCATCACCACTGGCGTCGGCGCCGGTCATGGCGGCCTACCGGTACTGCGAGGCAGTCACCGCACTGCAGGCCCGCAACTTCAGCTACGGCATCCGGCTGCTCCCGGAGCCCAAGCGACTGGCCATGTCCGCGCTCTACGCCCTGGCCCGCCGGGTGGACGACATCGGCGACGGAGACCTCCCCGCGGAGCGCAAGGCCGAGCAGCTGCGCCGCACCCGCGAGCTGCTGGACGAGATCCGGGCCGGCGCCGTCGGGGAGGACGACACCGACCCGATCAAGGTCGCCCTCGCGGACGCCGCCCGGCGCTTCCCGATCCCGCTCGGCGGCTTCGACGAGCTGATCGACGGCGTGGAGATGGACCTCAAGGGCGTCGAGTACCAGACCTACGAGGACCTCAAGGTCTACTGCCGCTGCGTCGCCGGCGCCATCGGCCGGCTGTCGCTCGGCGTGTACGGCTGCGAGGACCCGGAGCTCGGCGAGCGCTACGCCGACACCCTCGGCCTCGCCCTCCAGCTCACCAACATCCTGCGCGACCTGCGCGAGGACGCCGCCAACGGCCGCACCTACCTGCCCACCGAGGACCTCGTCCGGTTCGGCTGCCAGGAGGGCTTCGCCCTGCCCGAGCCGCCGGTCGGCGCCGACTTCACCGGGCTGATCGCCTTCGAGGCGCAGCGCGCCCAGCAGGCCTTCGAGGAGGGCCTGCGGCTGCTGCCGATGCTGGACCGCCGCAGCCGCGCCTGCACCGCCGCGATGGCCGGCATCTACCACCGCCTGCTGGGCCGGATCGCCGCCGAACCGGAGTCGGTGCTGCGCGGCCGGGTGTCCCTGCCGGGCTGGGAGAAGGCGTACGTGGCGCTGTCCGGGCTCGCCGGAGGGCGTTCTTGAAACTTCCGCCAGTTATGTCACGCTGTGTCAACAGGGAATCACGGGCAAACGCGGTGATGTTGTCCACGAAGCAACGGCGAGACCAGGGCAGGGGGTGGCACCGATGACCGCACGGACGACGGCCGAGCGGCCCACCGCCGTCGTGGTCGGCGGCGGCCTGGCCGGCATCACGGCCGCCCTCCGCCTCGCCGAGGCCGACCACCGGGTCACCCTGCTGGAGACCAGGCCCCGGCTCGGCGGCCTCGCCTTCTCCTTCCGCCGCGGCGACCTGGTCGTCGACAACGGCCAGCACGTCTTCCTCCGCTGCTGCACCGCCTACCGCGGCCTGCTGGACCGTCTGGGCGCGGGCCGACTGGTGGATCTCCAGCCGCGTCTGGACGTCCCGGTGCTCGGCGTCGCCCCCGACGGCCGCCGCACCTTCGGCCGGCTGCGCCGCGCCGGTCTGCCCGTGCCGCTGCACCTCGCCGCCAGCCTGGCCGGGTACCCGCACCTCGGCCCGGCCGACCGGCTGCGCGTGGTGCGCGCCGCCCTCGCCCTGAAGGCGCTCGACCTCGCCGACCCGGCGCTGGACGGGATCTCCTTCGGCACCTGGCTGCGCCGCAACGGCCAGACCCCGGCGACCGTCGCCGCCCTGTGGGACCTGGTCGGCGTCGCCACGCTCAACGCCACCGCCGAGCAGACCTCGCTGGCGCTGGCCGCGATGGTCTTCAAGACCGGTCTGCTCTCCGACCCGGGCGCCTCCGACATGGGCATGGCCAACGTGCCGCTCGGCCGCATCCACCACGACGCGGCCGCGGCCGAGCTGGAGCGGCTCGGCGTCCAGGTGCGGCTGCGCACCCGGGCGGCGGAGATCAAGCCCGCCGACCGGCACGGCGTCCGGCTGGAGGACGGCGAGCTGCTCGCCGCCGACACCGTGGTGCTGGCCGGCGCCCAGGAGTCGGCCGCCGCCCTGCTGCCCGCGGGTGCGCTCCCCGACCAGCACCGGCTCGGCGAGCTCGGCCACGCGCCGATCCTCAACGTCCACGTGGTGTACGACCGCACCCTGCTGCGCCGGCCGTTCTTCGCGGCGCTCGGCTCGCCCGTCCAGTGGGTGTTCGACCGAACGGCCCATTCGGGCCTCGGCGTTCCCGGCGCCCAGTACCTGGCGCTGTCGCAGTCCGCGGTGCAGGCGGAGATCGACCTGCCGGTCGCCGCCCTGCGCGAGCGCTACCTGCCGGAGCTGGAGCGCCTGGTGCCCGGTGCCCGGGAGGCGGAGGTGCTGGACTTCTTCGTCACCCGCGAGCGCACCGCGACCTTCGACCCGGCCCCCGGCACCGCCCGGCTGCGGCCCTCGGCGGTCACCGGCATCCCCGGCCTCCTGCTGGCCGGTTCGTGGACGGCCACCGGCTGGCCCGCGACCATGGAGAGTGCGGTGCGCAGCGGCCATGCCGCGGCGGACGCCGCACTCGCCCGCTCCGGCCGGCGCCTGCCCGCCGACCGCGGCGACGGGCGGTGGCCGCGATGACGCCGCCCCGCCCCACCACCACTGACATCGCACGACGCCTGGCGCCCACAGCAGCCGGGCATTCGCACGGAGAGGGAACGTACGTGGAGGCTCGCACCCAGGGCGCCGGTTCGGTGAAGGACACCCCGTCGGTGCTCGACCTGCTGGCACGCGGCCGGACCATGTGCACCCCGTCACTGCGTGCCGCCGTCGCCCGTTTGGCCGCACCCATGGACACCGTCGGCGCCTACCACTTCGGCTGGATCGACCGGGACGGCAAGCCCGCCGCGGGGGACGGCGGCAAGGCGGTGCGGCCCGCGCTGGCGCTGCTGTCGGCCGAGGCGGCCGGTGCACCGGCCGAGGCGGGCGTCCCCGGGGGCGTCTCCGTCGAACTGGTACACAACTTTTCGCTGCTCCATGATGACCTGATGGACGGTGACGAGACCCGGCGGCACCGGGCCACCGCGTGGACGGTCTTCGGTCCGGCCCAGGCCATCCTGGTCGGCGACGCGCTGGCCACGCTGGGCACCGAGGTGCTGCTCGACGCGGCGGTGACGGGCGGGGCGACCGCCGCGGACGCTGCACGCGCCGTCCGCCTGATCACCACCGCCACCCGCAAGCTCATCGACGGTCAGGCCATGGACGTCGCCTTCGAGCAGCGCGACGCGGTGACGGTGGAGGAGTGCCTGGAGATGGAGGGCGGCAAGACCGGCGCCCTGCTGGCCGCCTCCGCCGCGATCGGCGCCGTGCTCGCGGGCGCCGACGACCGGGTCTCCGACGCGCTGCAGCGCTACGGTCACCACCTGGGCCTGGCCTTCCAGGCGGTGGACGACCTGCTCGGCATCTGGGGCGCGACCGAGGTGACCGGCAAGCCGCACTGGGGCGACCTGCGCCAGCGCAAGAAGTCGCTGCCGGTGTGCGCCGCGCTCGCCGAGGGCGGCGCCGCCTCCCGCAAGCTGGCCGACCAGCTGGCGGACCCGCAGGGCCGCGGCGAGGAGAGCGAGCAGGTGCTCGCCGCCCGGGCCGCACTGATCGAGGAGGCGGGCGGCCGCGCCTGGACCCAGGAGGAGGCCCGCCGCCAGCACCAGACCGCCCTCGCCGCACTGGACGAGGTGCCGATGACCGACGAGGTGCGGGAGCACTTCGTCGCACTCGCCGAATTCGTGGTGGTACGAGAGAGGTGACGTGAATTGACAGCAACCGCGGGCGGCCGGCTCGACCCTGAGTACGATTCCGAGCCGGTCGCGGTGGGCGACCGCCCCCCGGTTCCCGACCTGGTGGCCGACCGTCAGGTGCCGGTGCCGGACTGCCTCGACCCGCCGCCCGAGGACGGGCGGCCGGTCGGCGGTCCGGCCCCGGTAGGACGATCGGACGATGTGCCCGTCGAGGCCGCGCTGGCCCGGGCCACCGCCCATCTGCTGTCACTGCAGAACCCGGACGGCTGGTGGAAGGGCGACCTGGAGACCAACGTCACCATGGACGCCGAGGACCTTTTACTGCGCGAGTTCCTGGGCATCCGCACCGAGGAGCAGACCCGGGCCACGGCAGCCTGGATCCGCTCGCAGCAGCGAGCGGACGGCACCTGGGCGACCTTCCACGGCGGGCCGCCCGAACTGTCCACCACCGTCGAGGCGTACGTCGCCCTGAAACTCGCCGGGGACGACCCCGGCGCCCCCCACATGCAGGCCGCCGCCCGGTACGTCCGGGAGGCCGGCGGCATCGCGGCCACCCGCGTCTTCACCCGGATCTGGCTCGCCCTGTTCGGCTGGTGGCCCTGGCAGCGCCTCCCCGAACTCCCCCCGGAGATCCTCTTCCTGCCCACCTGGGCCCCGCTCAACATCTACGCCTTCGGCCAGTGGGCCCGGCAGACGATCGTCCCGCTCACCGTGGTCTCGGCGCACCGCCCGGTGCACCCCGCACCCTTCGCCCTCACCGAGCTGCACGCCGACCCCGCCGACCCGTACCCCGTTCGGCCGATGGCCCCGGCAACCAGCTGGGAGGGCCTCTTCCAGCGCCTCGACCGGCTGATGCACCACTACCACCGCTACGCGGTGCGCCCGCTGCGGCGGATCGCGCTCGCCCGCGCCGGCCGCTGGATCGTCGACCGGCAGGAGGCCGACGGCTGCTGGGGCGGCATCCAGCCGCCCGCCGTCTACTCGCTGATCGCCCTCAACCTGCTCGGCTACCGGCTCGACCACCCGGTGATGAAGGCCGGCCTCGCCGCCTTCGACGGCTTCACCGTCCACACCGAGGACGGCAGACGCTGGATGGAGGCCTGTCAGTCCCCGGTCTGGGACACCTGCCTCGCCACCATCGCGCTGCGGGACGCCGGGCTGCCCGCCGACGACCCGGCCGTGCTGCGGGCCGCCGACTGGATGCTCGGCGAGGAGATCACCACCCGCGGCGACTGGTCGGTCAAACGGCCCCGGCTCGCACCCGGCGGCTGGGCCTTCGAGTTCCACAACGACACCTACCCCGACATCGACGACACCGCCGAGGTCGTCCTCGCGCTGCGCCGGGTCGCCCACCCGGAGCCCGCCCGGCTCAAGGGCGCGGTGCGGCGCGGCGTCGAGTGGTGCCTCGGCATGCAGTCCCGCGACGGCGCCTGGGGCGCCTTCGACGTGGACAACACCAGCCACCTCCCCAACAAGCTGCCGTTCTGCGACTTCGGCGAGGTCATCGACCCGCCCTCGGCCGACGTCACCGCCCATGTGGTGGAGATGCTCGCCGAGGTCGGCAAGGCCGCCGACCCGCGCGCCCTGCGCGGCACCGCCTGGCTGCTCGACCACCAGGAGGAGGACGGCTCCTGGTTCGGCCGCTGGGGCACCAACTACATCTACGGCACCGGCTCGGTGCTGCCCGCCCTGGTCTCCGCCGGCATCCGCCCCGACCACCCGGCGATCCGCCGGGCCGTCCGCTGGCTGGAGAGCCGGCAGAACCCGGACGGCGGATGGGGCGAGGACATGCGCTCGTACGACGACCCGGGCACCTGGGCCGGGCGCGGCGAGTCCACCGCCTCGCAGACCGCCTGGGCGCTGATGTCCCTGCTCGCCGCGGGCGAGGCCCCGGGCGGGCCGGGTAGCGGCACCGAGGCCGTCGAACGCGGCGTCGCCTGGCTGGTCCGCACCCAGCGGGCCGACGGCACCTGGGACGAACCGCAGTTCACCGGCACCGGCTTCCCCTGGGACTTCTCGATCAACTACCACCTGTACCGCCTGGTGTTCCCGGTGACGGCCCTCGGCCGGTACGTGTCGGGGCGCCCCCTCGGGGCAGGGGGTGGCGAGCGGTGAGAAAACGTCTCTGCACCGGGCCGAGCGGAGGTACCCATGACCGGTGAACCGTTGCTGGTGCTGTGCGCACTCGGGCCGGAGGCCTGGGCCCTGCGCGGCGGCGACTGGGCCGGGGCGATCGGCGGATCGCCCGTCCTCGTGCGGACGGGCATCGGCCGCGCCAGAGCCGGCCGGAGCGTGCGCGCGCTGCTCGCCACCGGCGGGTACGGCGCCCTGGTCGTCGCCGGGTTCGGCGCCTCCGTCGCCCCCGGCACCGAACCCGGGGAGGTCATCGTCGCCGACGCGGTGCGCGACACCGAGGGCGGGCGCTTCGAACTCGAGTCGGCCCCCTCGCTCGCCAAGGCCCTGCAAGCCTGCGGCCTGACCACGCACACCGGGCTGCACCACACCTCGGACCACGTGGTGCGCGGCGACCAGCGCCGCGCCCTGCACGCCCGCGGCGCCCTCGCCGTCGACATGGAGGCCGCCGCCGTGCTCGCCGCCCGCGCCGAGCTGAGGCCCGACCTGCCCGCCGCCGTGCTGCGGGTGGTCGTCGACACCCCCGAGCACGAGCTGATCCGGCCGGGGACCCTGCCGGCCGGGGTGCGCGCCTGGCGGGCCCTGCGCGCCGCCGTCCCCGGTCTCACCGAGTGGCACCGCCTGGTCGCCACCGCAGCACCCCGTCCACCACAGCCCTCGACACTCCCGCAGGAGGCGAGTTAGCCATGGCCATGCCGCTGCGTCAGTCCATCCGCGTGTCCACCTACCTGTTGCAACAGAAGCTCAAGCGCCGTGAGAAGTTCCCACTGATCGTCGAGCTGGAGCCGCTCTACGCGTGCAACCTGGCCTGCGAGGGCTGCGGCAAGATCCAGCACCCGGCCGGGGTGCTCAAGCAGCGGATGCCGGTGGCCCAGGCGGTCGGCGCCGTGCTCGAGTCCGGTGCCCCGATGGTCTCCATCGCCGGCGGCGAGCCGCTGATGCACCCGCAGATCGACGAGATCGTGCGCCAGCTGGTCGCCCGCCGCAAGTACGTCTTCCTCTGCACCAACGCCCTGCTGATGCGCAAGAAGCTCGACAGATTCACTCCTTCGCCGTACTTCACCTTCACTGTCCACATCGACGGCCTGCGCGAGCGGCACGACGCCTCGGTGGCCAAGGAGGGCACCTTCGACGAGGCGGTAGAGGCCATCAGGGAGGCCAAGCGGCGCGGCTTCCGGGTCACCACCAACTCCACCTTCTTCAACACCGACACCCCGCAGACCGTCATCGAGGTGCTCGACTACCTCAACGACGAGCTCAAGGTCGACGAGATGATGATCTCGCCGGCGTACGCCTACGAGAAGGCGCCCGACCAGGACCACTTCCTCGGCGTCGAACAGACCAGGGAGCTCTTCCGCAAGGCCTTCGCCGGCGGCAACCGGCGGCGCTGGCGGCTCAACCACAGCCCGCTCTTCCTGGACTTCCTGGAAGGGAAGACCGACTTCGAGTGCACCGCCTGGGGCATCCCCAACTACTCCCTCTTCGGCTGGCAGCGCCCCTGCTACCTGATGGCCGACAGCTACGTCCCCACCTACCGGGAACTCATCGAGGACACCGACTGGGACAAGTACGGCCGCGGCAGGGACCCGCGCTGCGACAACTGCATGGCCCACTGCGGCTACGAGCCCACCGCCGTCCTCGCCACCATGGGCTCCCTCAAGGAATCGCTGCGCGCAGCCCGGGAGACCCTCGGCTCCGGTCGGATCAACTGAACGCGCGCCCGCGGCGTGCGCCCCGGCGCGCGCCCGGGCGTGCGGACAACAGGCGAGCCGGCCGCCCCGGCCGCACCCTGGACACAGACGGTCATCGCTCTCCACGAAGTCGCGAGGTGAAGCCATGTCACTTCTGTCCACCATCCAGGGACCCGCCGACCTGAGACGCCTGCCCGCCGGCGACCTCCCACTCCTCGCCGACGAGATCCGCGACTTCCTGATCGACGCCGTCACCCGCACCGGAGGCCACCTCGGACCCAACCTCGGCGTGGTCGAGCTGACCATCGCCGTCCACCGCGTCTTCGACTCCCCGCGCGACCGCATCCTCTTCGACACCGGCCACCAGGCCTACGTCCACAAGCTCCTCACCGGCCGCCAGGACTTCACCCGACTGCGCGGCCGCGGCGGCCTCTCCGGCTACCCCTCCCGCGCCGAGTCCGAGCACGACCTCATCGAGAACTCCCACGCCTCCGCCGCCCTCGGACACGCCGACGGCATCGCCAAGGCCAACCAGCTGCTCGGCCGCACCGACCGGCACACCGTCGCCGTCGTCGGCGACGGCGCCCTCACCGGCGGCATGGCCTGGGAGGCCCTCAACAACATCGCCGAGGCCGACGACCGCCCCCTGGTCATCGTCGTCAACGACAACGAACGCTCCTACGCCCGCACCATCGGCGGCCTCGCCCACCACCTCGCCACCCTGCGCACCACCCGCGGCTACGAACGCTTCCTCGCCTGGGGCAAGGAGGCCCTGCAGCGCACCCCCGTCGTCGGCCCGCCCATCTTCGGCGCCCTGCACGGCGCCAAGAAGGGCTTCAAGGACGCCTTCGCCCCGCAGGGCATGTTCGAGGACCTCGGCCTCAAGTACGTCGGCCCGATCGACGGCCACGACATCGCCGCCGTCGAACAGGCGCTGCGCCGCGCCAAGCGCTTCGGCGGCCCGGTCATCGTCCACTGCATCACCCAGAAGGGCCGCGGCTACCGCCCCGCCGAACAGGACGAGGCCGACCGCTTCCACGCCGTCGGCGCCATGGACCCGTACACCTGCCTGCCCGTCTCGCCCTCCGGCGGCACCTCCTGGACGTCCGTCTTCGGCACCGAGATGGTCGAACTCGGCAAGGAACGCTCCGACATCGTCGCCATCACCGCCGCGATGCTCCAGCCGGTCGGCCTCGCCGACTTCGCCGCAGCCCACCCCGACCGCACCTTCGACGTCGGCATCGCCGAGCAGCACGCCGTCGCCAGCGCCGCCGGCCTCGCCACCGGCGGCCTGCACCCGGTCGTCGCCGTCTACGCCACCTTCCTCAACCGCGCCTTCGACCAGGTCCTCATGGACGTCGCCCTGCACGGGCTGGGCGTCACCTTCGTCCTCGACCGGGCCGGGGTCACCGGCAACGACGGCGCCTCCCACAACGGCATGTGGGACATGTCCGTCCTCCAGGTCGTCCCCGGCCTGCGGCTCGCCGCACCGCGCGACGCCGAACAGCTGCGCACCCAGCTCCGCGAGGCCGTCGAGGTCACCGACGCCCCCACCGTGCTGCGCTTCCCCAAGGGCGACCTCGGCCCCGGCGTGCCCGCCCTCCGCCGGGTCGGCGGGGTCGACGTCCTGGCCGCCACCGGGCCCGCCCCCGAGATCCTGCTGGTCGCCGTCGGCGCCATGGCCCCGGCCTGCCTGGACGCCGCCGCGCTGCTGCTCGCCGAGGGCTTCACCGCCACCGTCGTCGACCCGCGCTGGGTCAAGCCCGTCGACCCCGCCCTGGTCGACCTCGCCGCCGCCCACCGCCTCGTCGTCACCGTCGAGGACAACGGCCGCGCCGGCGGCGTCGGCGCCGCGATCGCCCAGGCCCTGCGCGACGGCGGCGTGGACACCCCGCTGCGCGACCTCGGCATCCCGCAGGAGTTCCTGGCCCACGCCGGCCGCGGTGAGATCCTCGAGGAGATCGGACTCACCGGCACCGGCGTCGCCGCCCAGACCGCCGCCCACGCCAAGCAGTTGCTACCGATCCGAGGAGCGAACCAGCACCATGGCTGACCGTCCCACCGGGGGCCTCGACCTCGCCGCCCTGCTCGCCGACCGCGCCGCCGAGCGCTACGAGCTGCACGCCAAGTACCTCAACCCGCAGCTGCCGCGGATGCTGCACACCATCGGCTTCGACAAGTACTACGAGCACGCCCGGGGCCCGTACTTCTACGACGCCGACGGCAACGAGTACCTGGACATGCTGGCCGGCTTCGGGATCTTCGCACTCGGACGGCACCACCCGGCGGTCCGCGCCGCCGTCCAGCAGGTCATGGACCTCGACCTGCCCGACCTCACCCGCTTCGACTGCTCCCCGCTGCCCGGCCTGCTCGCCGAGCAGCTGATCGCCCGTGCCCCCGGCCTGGACCGGGTGTTCTTCGGCAACAGCGGCACCGAGGCCGTCGAGACGGCCCTCAAGTTCGCCCGCTGCGCCACCGGGAGGCGGCGCATCCTCTACTGCGACCACGCCTTCCACGGCCTCACCACCGGCTCGCTCTCGGTCAACGGCGAGAGCGGCTTCCGCAAGGGCTTCGAGCCGCTGCTGCCCGACACCGCCGTACCGCTCGGCGACCTCGCGGCCCTGGCACGGGAGTTGAAGAAGGGCGACGTCGCCGCCCTGATCGTCGAGCCGATCCAGGGCAAGGGCGTGCACGCCGCCCCGCCCGGCTGGCTGCACGCCGCCCAGGAACTCCTGCACGCCCACAAGGCGCTGCTGATCTGCGACGAGGTGCAGACCGGCATCGGACGCACCGGAGACTTCTTCGCCTACCAGCACGAGGAGGGCGTCCTGCCCGACCTGGTGTGCGCGGCCAAAGCGCTCTCCGGCGGCTACGTGCCGGTCGGGGCGACCCTCGGCAAGGGCTGGATCTTCGACAAGGTGTACTCCTCGATGGACCGGGTGCTGGTGCACTCCGCGTCCTTCGGCTCCAACGCCCAGGCCATGGCGGCCGGCCTCGCCACCCTGCACGTGATGGACGACGAGCAGGTGGTCGCGAACGCGCGGAAGGTCGGCGAGCTCCTGCGCGGCCGACTCGCCGAACTCGTCGACCGGTACGAGCTGCTGGCCGACGTGCGGGGCCGCGGCCTGATGATCGGCATCGAGTTCGGCCGGCCGAAGTCGCTGAAGCTGCGCACCGGTTGGACGGCCCTGCAGGCCGCCCGCAAGGGGCTGTTCGCACAGATGGTGGTGGTGCCGCTGCTGCAGCGGCACCGCATCCTCACCCAGGTCTCCGGCGACCACCTGGAGGTCATCAAGCTGATCCCGCCGCTGATCGTCACCGAGAAGGAGGTCGACCGCTTCGTCGCGGCCTTCACCCAGGTGATGGACGAGGCGCACCGGGGCAGCGGCCTGATGTGGGACTTCGGCCGCACCCTGGTCAAGCAGGCGGTCGGCGGGCGCTGAACCCGCCCCACGGGCTGGTCAATTCAGGGGCGCGGGGAACTGCGCAATTCGGATGTGGGCTGCTGTGCGAACCAGGGGTGAGCCGGATTTCGTCAGGAGAACCACTCCCGGACCGCGCAGTTCTCCCCCAGCCTTCGGCCGGGAGGTGCCCCCACGCGCCCCTGGGGGTATTAGCGCGGTGGCTCGATCTCGGTGAAGCCGCCGCCGAGCAGCCGGGCGTCCACGCCGTCCGGCGGCAGTTCGCCGTGTTCGGCGAGGACCTCGGCGGCGTACGCCTCGGCGTCGTCCTGCGGCTCGTAGCCGAGCGCGCGGGCCGGGGCGAGGTCCCACCAGGCGCGGGTGTTGGCGCTGATGCCGTTCACCACCACGTGCCCGTCGACCGGGGCGGTGAGTGCGGCGTGCACCAGCCGGGCGCAGTCTGCGGGGCTCAGCCAGGTGGAGAGCATCCGGGTGGAGCGCGGCTTCGGGAAGCAGGAGCCGATCCGGATCGAGACGCTCTCCACCCCGTACTTGTCGGCGTAGAGCTGCGCCAGGCCCTCGCCGAAGACCTTGGACAGGCCGTAGTAGGTGTCGGGCCGCGGCGGTACGTCGGTGCCGATCAGGCCCTTGCCGCCGGGGCCGAGGCCCTGCAGCGGGGTGAATCCGACGGCGTGGTTGGAGCTGGCGAAGACCACCCGCTTCACCCTCTCCAGCCGGACGGCCTCGTAGAGGTGGTAGGTGCCTTCGATGTTGGCGCCGAGGATGTGGGCGAAGGTGTCCTCCAGCGAGATGCCGCCGAGGTGGACGACGGCGTCCACGCCGCGGACGGCCTCCCGGACGGCGTCCGCGTCGCGCAGGTCGAAGGCGAGGGCGTCGGGCTCGCCGGGGATCGGGGCGAGGTCGGCGAGCCGGAGGCGGTGGCCGTACGGGGGCAGCAGTTCGCGCAGCATGGTGCCGACGCCGCCGGCGGCGCCGGTGAGCAGGATGGTCTGTGGCATCGTCAGTCCGTGGTGATCGTGTGGCGCTTGATGTGGTCGGGGTCGAAGTGGTCGCCGAGGCCCGGCCGTGCGGGCGGTCGGACGATGCCATGCTCGTCCATGGCGTCGACGAGGGCGTGGAGGTGCGGTGGCACGGCGTCGAAGTCGGTGTGCGGGTGGAGCAGCCCGCGCTCGTACCAGCGGCCGTTGGTGGTGGCGCCGAGCAGCGAGAGGTTGCCGGAGCCGTTGCCGTGCACCTGCCGCACCGGTCGGGGCTCAACCCCGGAGTGGACACCGCCAGGGTGCTGGAGTTCGCGGACGGGCTGGTGCTGCCCGAGCAGGCCAGGACACTGCCGCTCGCCGCACCGCACCGCCGCCCCGGGACGGGCCTGGCGGCCAACCTGCCGGTGGTGGCGGGGATGGGTGGGGCTGCGCCGGCGGCGGTGCCTGGTGCGGACGAACTACGGCTCTACCATGCGGGGTTGGCCTCGGACTCGGATCTGGAGGCCGTTCGGGCGTTGCTGCGCCGAGAGGGCTTTAGGGGCGCGGGGAGCTGTGCGGGCGGGAGGTGCGGCACCGCACCTTCCGATTCGCGCAGTCCCCCCGCACCCCTGTGATCACCCGCTCAGCTCGGGGGTGTCTCCGTCAGGACTTGGTGCAGAGGCCGGAGGCCTGCAGGGCCGTGAGGATCTTCTCCGAGGTCTCGGGGCCGAAGCCCTTGGGGTGGGCGGCCGAGGTGAAGTTCTGGCCGGTGAGTTCGACCAGCTTGGCGTGGTCCTTGGGGAAGTTGTAGACGGCCTGGCACTGCTTGCGGGCCGCCTCCACGGTGGCCTCGGGCCCGCGGGAGACGATGTCCGGGTCGAGTGCCTTCAGCGCCGCGACCAGCTTGTCGGCGGTGCCGGAGTCCGGCTTCGCGGGCAGTCCGGCGTCCGAGGGCGGGGCCGGCTTGGGGCTGGCCGCGGTGTCCTGGGCGGCGCCGGTGCCGGAGGCGGCCGGAGCGGTGGTGGCGGTGGCGGGCCCGGCAGCCGGGTCGGCCTTCGGGGCCGAGCCGCTGGAGGAGCAGCCGGCCAGGCCGAGCACGGCGGCGGCGGCCAGGGCCGCGGTGAGGGTACGGGTGCGCATGGCGGACAGACTGTCATGCCCCCGCCGATCAGGGGAGGGGGTGGCGCTCAGATCGTGGGCGGCCACACCGGTCGGTCGTCCGGGACGGGCCGCCCGAGGCCGCGCAGCAAGCCGGGCGGCAGCAGGTGCTGCCGGTGCAGGTCGGCGGCGACCAGCCGGGCCGCCTCGATCGCCCCGTGCGCCTGGAAGTGCGTGTCGTCGGCGGCCCCGTCCGGGTAGTTGCCACCGGGTTCCCGCCACAGGAAGTACGCCTTGGTGCCCTCCGGGCCGAGCTGCTGTCACAGCGCCAGGCTGAGCGCCTGCAGGTCGAGGAGCGGCACCCGCTCGGCCGCGGCGAGGTCGCGCATCGCCTGCGGGTGGGCGCCGTGCGAGGCGAGGGCCCGGCCGTCGGCGTCGAAATGGCGGGCTCCGGGGGTCGGTGGGCCGCGGGCGGTGGTGCGCACCGGGGGCGACACGCTCCGCCGCTGTTTCGGTCGACGGCGTAGCCGAGTTCGCGGATCCGGTGCAGCTCCTCGATCAGTTCCTCACGGTCGGTGTGGGTGTGCTCGGTCACCGGCTCCAGCTTCTCCGGCAGCAGCCGGCGGATCTGCTCGTCCGTCCGGGTGGCGAGCAGTGCCTTGCCGTGCGAGGTGCTGTACGCGGGCAGCCGCCGCCCGATCCGGGTGAACGGCCGCAGGCTGTGCTGGGACTGACGGCCCGCCAGGTGCACCACGTCGGTGCCGTCCAGGCGGGCGAGGTGGATGGTCTCGCCGGTGTCGTCGGCCAGCCGGTCCAGCGTGGGCCGGGCCGCCGCCACCGCCTCGTCGCCGTCGATGTACGAGCTGCCGACCAGCAGTGCCCGCACCCCGATGCCGTACCGGGTGCCGGTGGCGTCGGTCTCCACCCAGCCCAGTTCGACCAGGGTGCGCAGCAGCATGTACAGGCTGGACTTGGGGTAGCCGGTCTGCTCTTGCACCTCGGCGAGGCTGTGCATGCCGGTGTTCCCGGCGAAGTACTCCAGGAGCTCCACGGTGCGCACCGCGGACTTGACCTGGGCGCCGCCGGTGGCGGCGTCGTTCGGCGAGGGCATGTCCTTGACCCTTCCGTCACGCGGCGTATCGTCCCGCGAATTCAAATAGCCGTATCACGTTCAGCATGCTGAACGGATTCATGGTGTGGGAGACAGGCCCGCGTCACGCCCCGTACGGCGGACGCTACCCGACCGGCACCGTGCTGAGGAGGCCCGCGTGCACACCGACGACGCCCAGCCCGCCCCGTCCACTCCACCGACCCGCGGACCGGCGCATCCCGCGGCCCGGTCGCCGTGGAGGCCGACGCCGTCGACACCGCCGTCCGCGCCGCCGCAACCCTCCCGGCGCTCGCCGACCGCACACGCCGCGCCGAGCTCCTGCGCGCCGCCGCCGACCGACTGGACGCCGCCGCCGGCGGGATCACCGCCACCGCCGACGCCGAGACCGCACTCGGCACCGCCCGGCTCACCGGCGAGCTCGCCCGCACCACCTACCAGCTGCGAGCCTTCGCCGACCAGCTCGCCGAGGGCTCCCACCTCGGCCTGGTCATCGACCATGCCGACCCGGCCCTCGGCCGCCCCGACCTGCGCCGGATGAAGCTGCCGCTCGGCGTCGTCGCGGTCTTCTCCGCGAGCAACTTCCCGCTCGCCTTCTCCGTCGCCGGCGGCGACACCGCCGGCGCACTCGCCGCCGGCTGCCCGGTCGTCGTCAAGGCGCACCCCGACCACCCGGCCACCGGTGAGCTCACCGCACGGCTGGTCCGTGAGGCCGCGACCGCCGTCGGCCTGGCCGCGGACGTGCTCCGCCTGGTGCACGGCTTCGAGGCCGACCCCGCACTCGTCCGCCACCCGCTCACCGCCGCGTCGGCTTCACCGGCTCGGTGCGCGGCGGCCGCGCCCTGTACGACATGGCGGCGGCCCGGCCCCGGCCGATCCCCTTCCACGGCGAGCTCGGCAGCCTCAACCCGGTCGTCGTCACCGAGCGGGCCGCAGCCACCCGGGCCGAGGAGATCGGCGCCGGACTCGCCGGCTCCTTCACTCTCGGCAACGGCCAGTTCTGCGTGAAGCCCGGCCTGGTCCTCGTCCCGGCCGCCGAGCCCGGGGTCGAGAAGGCCGTGGTCGCCGCCGCACAGGCACCCGCCGCCCCGATGCTCGACCCGCGGATGCGCGAGGCCTACCTGGAGGGCGTGCGCGAACGCGCCGCGCACCCCGGCGTCGAGGTACTGCTCGCCGGTGGCGCGGAGGCCGTCGAGGGCGCGCCGCCGGCCGTCCGCGCCGGAATCCTCGCGGTCGCCGCCGGCGAACTCGCCGAGCCGCTGCTCGAGGAGTGCTTCGGCCCGGTCACCGTCCTCGTCCGCTACCGGGACGCGGCCGAGCCGGAGTCCGTCCTCGCCCGGCTGGACGGCAACCTCACCGCCACCGTCCAGCTCGCCGCGGACGAGCGCGGGCCCGAGGCGGCGGCCCTGCTACAGCGACTCGTCCCGCTCGCGGGGCGGCTGGTCGTCGACGGCTGGCCGACCGGTGTCGCCGTCGCCCCCGCCATGCAGCACGGCGGCCCCTACCCGGCCACCACCTCCACCTCGACCTCGGTCGGCGCCACCGCGATCGAACGCCGGCTCCGCCCGGTCAGCTACCAGAACACCCCGCAGGCACTGCTGCCGCCGGAGCCGCACGACGCCGACCCGCCGGGCCTGCCGCGGCTCGTCGACGGCCGCCGCGAGGCCTGATCCTCCGGAGCTCCGCGCTCACAGCTCCGTCCGGCGCCGGCGGACCACCACCCACAGGTCCGTCAGCGCCAGCAGCATCAGCACCCCGGAGCAGACCGCGAACACCGTCAGCGTCCCGCTGCTCGGGATGTCGGAGGAGCTGTTGCGCGAGGCCCACAGGGCGAACCCGATCGTCATCAGCGCGAAGACCGGCACGAAGATCACCGAGAGCAGGAAGCGCAGCTTCAGGTCACTGCGCGCGGTCGCCGGCTCGGTGCCGCTGCGCCAGTACCGGGGTGTCTTCGCCGGACGCATGGCACTCACCTCCCGCCCCTTCCAGCCTAGGGCGCGGTGGGCCCGTTCCTGCGGGTCGGGCCGTGGTAGAGCGCGGTGACCCACCGGTTGGCCGCCTCGACCAGGGGTTCGGCGAGCGGCAGGGCCAGCAGCACCAGCAGGCCGGCCGTCCAGCCGGCGGCCACGTCCGAGATCCAGTGGGTGCCGAGGTACACGGTGGTGAGGCCGATCGACGCCGCCGTCAGGCCGGCGAGCAGTGCTCCCGTCCGCCGCCACCGCACTGCCAGGTAGGCCAGCACGCCCCAGGTCACCACCGCGTTGGCGGTGTGCCCGGAGGGGAAGATCGTGCCTCCGGCGAACAGCTCGGGGGAGTCGATGAAGTGCGCGTAGTGCGGGCCGAGCCGGCCGGTCAGGATCTTCACGCCGCCGACCGTGATGTTGAGGAGCAGCAGCGCCGCCCCCATCACCAGCAGCGGCCGTACCGTCCGCGTCCGGTACGAGCGCCAGCCCAGCCAGAGGCAGGCCGCGATCGCCGAAGGCCCGCGCTGGCCGGCCACGATCCACACGTCGAGCAGCGGCCGCACCTCCGGCCACCGCTTGTACGGCTTGAGCAACTCCAGCCACCAGTCCAGCCGGACCAGGGCGGTGTCCGCGAGCACTCCGACCACGACGGCCGCGTACACCAGCGCGGTCGCGGCGATCAGCAGGACGCGTCCGCGGCCGATCCGGGCCCGTGCGGGGGCCTCCGGCGGCAGGGGCACGGGCTGCAGGTCGAGGGAGGGTCGGATCGAGGCTTGCACCCCCTGACCCTACCCGTCCGCCGACCGGGGGACGGGCAGGGGGCGGAACGGGGAGAGGCCCCGCGGATGCGGGGCCTCCCGGGGCCTGCTCGGGCGTTGATCAGGGGAGCAGGCGCTCCACGGCGACCCGTCCGTACTTCTGGAGGTCCTGCCGCGCCTTCTCGATCAGTTCCGGGGTCGGGGTGCGGCCGGAGGCCATCACCAGGTCCTCGGGGTCGACGGGGTGTTCGGCACCGGTGTGCAGCAGGTGGTCCGGGGTGGGCATCGATCGGCTGTCAGTGGACTCGGACATGGAGGCCTCCGGGTGGTACGTATGCCGGCCGTGCCGTCGAACCGGCGCGGGCGGCTCCGGCTCCGCGGCCCCGTCGGGGCAGCGGACGTCTGCTACCGAGTGTGGACCATCCGGGGGCCTGTGCGCACTGCGACGCTCTGGCCGTCGGTCGTCGGTGCAGTTCCCGGGCCGCACCGCCGCCGGGGCTGCGCGCCCCGGCGGCGGTGGAAGGGGTCAGTCGAGCGGGCCGCCGGCCACGTACACGACCTGGCCGGAGACGAAGCCCGCGCCCTCGCTCGCCAGGAAGGAGATGGTGTTGGCGACGTCCTCGGGGGTGCCGACCCGGTTCACCGGGATCTGGGTGGCGGCGGCCTGCTTGAACGCCTCGAACTCCATGCCGACCCGGGCGGCGGTGGCCGCGGTCATGTCGGTGGCGATGAAGCCGGGGGCGACCGCGTTGGCCGTAATGCCGAACTTGCCGAGCTCGATCGCCAGGGTCTTGGTGAAGCCCTGCAGGCCGGCCTTGGCGGAGGAGTAGTTGGCCTGGCCGCGGTTGCCCTGCGCCGAGGAGGAGGAGAGGTTGACGATCCGTCCGAAACCGGCGTCCACCATGTGCTTCTGCACCGCACGGGTCATCAGGAACGCACCCTTGAGGTGCACGTTCATGACGGTGTCCCAGTCCGACTCGGACATCTTGAAGAGCAGGTTGTCGCGCAGCACGCCGGCGTTGTTCACCAGCACCACGGGAGCGCCGAGTTCGGCCGCGATCCGGTCGACGGCGGCCTGCACCTGCTCGGCGTCGGAGACGTCGGCGCCGACGGCGAGCGCCCGGCCGCCCGCAGCGACGATCGCGTCCACGGTCTGCTTGCCCGCGGACTCCTCCAGGTCGACCACGGCGACGGCGTAGCCGTCGGCCGCCAGCCGGAGCGCGGTGGCGGCACCGATGCCGCGGGCCCCGCCGGTGACGACGGCGACCCGGGTGGAGGTGGACTGCTCGGTCATGCTCGTACTCGTCTCTCTCGGTGGTGGGGGCGGGCCAGCACCGAGGCGGCGGCCGACCCGCGTGCCCCGGCAGGGCGGGCCCGGGGCGAAAGGTGGTACACAGCGCGCTGCGCGCACACCCTACCGGCGGGTAGTCTCGCGGGCCAGGGTGCAGAGCCGCAGGTGACGGAGGGTGAGGACGGGCCGCGGCCGGACGGGGGAAACCCGACCTGTCGTGGGCCCGACAGGTGGCGGAAATATGCCAACTTTGCCGAACATGCGACTACTATCAGCCCCTGCCTGCCAGGGCGGCTCGACCGTTTGTATAGTGTGCGCCAGCAGCCACCGGCTGCACGGCTGACGCGCCCTCCCACACAGCGGGACGCTTACTCGCCGTTACTGCCCCGCTCGGGTGTCCCACACACACCGAGCGTGACACCGGGACGGATTTCATGGTGCTGGGGGAGATCCCGACAACCCGAGTGGCCGGTCGACTGCAGCAGTCGCCCGGACACCTCATCCGCGTGGCCCAGCAGGTGCACACCCGCTTGTGGTCCGAGCACGTCGGAGCCGATCTGACGGCTCCGCAGTTCGCCGTACTCCTCGCGCTCGCCCTCGAGCCCGGTGCCGATCAGCGCACCGTCGGCGAACGGGCCTCGCTGGACAAGGCGACGATGGCCGAGATGGTCGCCCGTCTCGTCCGGCGCGGCCTGGTGCTGCGCCGCCGCGATCCGGCCGACGGCCGGCGCAAGCTGCTGGCCCTGTCTCAGAACGGCGCCCAGGCGGTCCGCGAGGCCACCGGCGGAGTCGTCCGCGTGCAGCGGACGCTCTTCGAGCCGCTCACACCCGACGAGCAGATCGAGATCGTCCGGGTCATGGCCAAGATAGCCCGCCTCGAACCGGCCGCGGTCGCCGCACTGACCGACGCCCGCCCGCTGCTCGACGCCCAGCGGGCGATCGGCTACCTCATCCGGGTGGCCCAGCAGGTGCACACCAAGCTCTGGTCCGAGAAGGTCGGCGCCGAGCTGACCGCGCCCCAGTATGCGGTGCTGGAAGCGCTGGAGGCCGAGCCGGGTGCGGACCAGCGCACGGTCGGCGAGCTCGCCTCGCTCGACAAGGCGACGATGGCCGAGATGGTCAGCCGGCTCGTCCGGCGCGGCCTGGTGCTCCGGCGCCGCGACCCCTCGGACGGCCGCCGCAACCTGCTGTCGCTCTCGCCCGCCGGGCAGGATCTGCTGCACCGGTCGGCAGCCGGGGTGCGCGAGGTGCAGGAGCTGCTCCTCGCCCCGCTGGAACCGCACGAGCACGAGCCGGCGCTGGCTCTGCTCGGCAAGACCGCCCGCCTCGACGCCGGGCTGTAACGATTCGGCAGCTGCACGGCCGTGGCCGGGCAGCCGCCCCGAGGGCCGTCACCTGTGCGGAGTGACGGCCCTCGGTCGTACCCGGGTGTCGCAGCCGGCCCTCCCGGCCGACTGCCGTGCCCGGCTCAGTTCCAGTCGAAGCCCTGCGGGTCCGGACCGATCCGGCTGCCGGTGTCGATCGTGGCGATCGCAGCCATGTCCTCCGTGTCCAGCTCGAAGCCGGCCACGTCGAGGTTCTCCTTGATGCGCGCGGGGGTGACCGACTTCGGGATCGCGATGATCCCGCTCTGCAGGTGCCAGCGCAGCACCACCTGGGCCGGGGTGCGGCCGTGCTTGGCCGCGATCGCCGCCAGCGCCGGCTCGCCGAGCAGCGACTTGCCCTGGCCCAGCGGGCTCCACGCCTCGGTGGCGATGCCGTGCTGCGCGTGGAAGGCGCGCAGCTCCTGCTGCGGGAAGTAGGGGTGCAGCTCGACCTGGTTGAGCACCGGCACCACCGAGCTCTCCTGCAGCAGCACCTCCAGCTGCTGCGGGCCGAAGTTGGAGACGCCGACCGACTTGGCGCGGCCGTCCGCCGCCAGCTGCTCGAAGGCCTTCCAGATGTTGCCGAAGCTGCCGTGCATCGGGCGCGGCCAGTGGATCAGGTAGAGGTCGACGTAGTCCAGCCCGAGCTTGGCGAGCGACTCGTCGAAGGCGCGCAGCACCGCGTCCCGGCCCTGCGGCCCGGACCAGTCCGCGGTGCCGGAGTTCCACAGCTTGGTGGTGACGAACAGCTCCTCGCGCGGGACGCCGGACTTGGCGATCGCCGCACCGGTGCCGGTCTCGTTCTCGTACACGGCGGCGGTGTCGATCGAGCGGTAGCCCGCTTCGATCGCGGCACCGACCGCGGGCACGGCCTCCGCGTCCGGAACCTGCCAGACGCCGTAACCGAGCTGCGGGATCACCGCGCCGTTGTTGAGCGTGACGGTGGGGATAGAGCTCACGGGAAGGGGTGCCCTCCTGGTCGTCCAAGTACTTCCGGAATCAACCAACCGGCGGCCGGAGGAGAACATTCCCCGGTGGTCGCGCATTCCCTCGAACCGGTGAGCTTCGCGCCCCTCGAACCGGTGGGCTTCCCGCCGCCCTGGCCGGAACAGGGCGGTGCGGACGGAAAACCTGTTGCGCGGCCCGCAGCCGGGCGGGCACGCTCGGTGACCATGACGTCCTGAACCCCTTGCGGCGCCCCGCCTCCCCCGACCGGGCCGGCCGCCCCGCCACCGCACCCCGCAGCCCAGGCAGCACCATGCGCCGGGCCATGCCGCCGTGCCCGCGACCCGGGCCGCGCGCCCCGACCTGCCCGTACCACCCCCGTAACGGAGCGTCATGCCGCTCGTACACCTGCCGCTGGACGACCCCGGCAGTCCCGACCTCTCCTCCCCGCTGGGCCTGCTGCGCTGGCTCTCCCGCGCCCAGCGGCGCGGCCAGGTGCTCGCCACCTGCTGGGGCGTCCTCGAAATGGGCTGCCAGGCGGCCCTGCCGCTCGCCCTCGGCCTCGGCATCCAGTCCGCCGTCGACGGCGACACCGCCGGCATCTGGCGGGCCGGCGGCCTCGCCGTCCTGCTCGCCGTCCTCCAGGCCACCGGCACCGTGCTGCTGCACCGCCAGGCCGTGTGGAACTGGATCACCTGCGCGGCGCAGATCCGCCAGCTCGTCGCCCGCCGGGCCTCCGGTCTCGGCGCCGGCCTCTCCCGCCGGATCGCCACCGGCGAGGTCGTCGCCGTCAGCAGCGGCGACGTCGAGAAGATGGGCTGGTACGTGGAGCTGATGGCCCGCGTCCGTGCCGCCGTCCTCGTCTGGCTCGGGGTCAGCCTGGTGGTGCTCGTCCGCGAGCCGCTGCTCGGCGCCGCCGTCCTGCTCGGCGTGCCCGTCCTCGCCGTCGCCGTCTGGCCGCTGCTCGGCCCGTTCGAACGGCGCTACTCCGAGCAGCGCGCACTCGGCGGGAAGGCCACCGAGCTCGCCGCCGACACCGTGGCCGGCCTGCGGGTGCTGCGCGGCATCGGCGGCGAGGAACTGTTCCTCGAGCGGTACCGCACCGCCTCGCAGAAGGTCCGCCGGGCCGCCGTCCGTGCCGCCCGCACCTGGTCGCTGATGCAGGCCCAGCAGGTCCTGCTGCCCGGCCTCTTCGTCGTCGGCGTCACCTGGTACGGCGCCCACCTCGCCGCGACCGGCCGCCTCGGCATCGGCGAGCTGGTCGCCGTCTACGGAGCGACGGCCTTCCTCGCCGCACCGCTGCGCATCCTCGGCGAGGCCGCGCACGCCTGGTCGGTCGCCCGGGTGTCGGCCGGCCGCGCGGCCCGCGTCCTCGCGCTCAGCCGCACCGCGCCCGGCGCGGAGTTCACCGAGAGCCTCGGCCGCCCCGAGCGGGGCGACCTGCACGACCCGGTCACCGGGCTCACCGCCCGGGCCGGCCGGTTCACCGCCGTGGTCTGCGGCGACCCGGACTTCGCCGGCGAGCTCGCCGCCCGGCTCGGCGGGCACGTCCCGCTCGCCGAGGACGAGCAGCCGCAGCCCTCGGTGCGGCTCGGCGGCGTCCCGCTGGACGGCGCGCCGCTCGCCGACGTCCGGGCCGCCGTGCTCGTCCACGACAAGGAGCCGGTGCTGCTCTCCGGTACCCTCGCCGAACTGCTCGACGTGCCCGGTGCCGGCCGGGTCGACGTCGCCGACGCGCTCGCCGCCGCCCGCGCCGAGGACGTGCTGGACGCCCTGGTCGACGGCTCGCCCGAATGCGGGGGAGACCCGATGGCCGCCCGGATCACCGAGCGGGGCCGCTCGCTCTCCGGCGGCCAGCGCCAGCGCCTCGCCCTGGCCCGATCGCTGGTCGCCGACCCGCCGGTGCTGGTCATGGACGAGCCCACCAGCGCGGTCGACGCCCACACCGAGTCGCGGATCGCGGCCGGGCTGCGCAAGGTGCGCGACAGCCGCACCACGGTGGTCTTCGCCACCAGCCCCCTGCTGCTGGACCAGGCCGACGCCGTCGTCCTCGTCCAGGACGCGCGGGTCGTCGCCGTCGGTACCCACCGCGGGCTGCTGGCCGACCACCCGCAGTACCGCGCCGTGGTGACCCGCGACGAGGACGCCGCCGGGTCCGCCCCGGCGCCCGCCCGTGCCGCGAGCACCCCGCAGAACGAAGCCCAGCAGAACGACACCCCGCACGACGACACCCCGAAGGAGGCGGCATGCGGCTCCCTCGAGGGCTGAAGCCCCCCACCGTCCAGGAGCAGGGGCCCGCCACCATGCTCCCGGTGGCCGGCCCGGCCACCGTCCGCGCCTACGTCCGCCTGCTCGCCCGGCGCCACCGCGGCGGGTTCGCCGCCGTGGTCGTGCTGCACTCGGTCGCCACCCTGGCCGGCCTGGTCGGCCCCTGGGTGCTCGGTTCGCTGGTGGAGTCCCTCTCCACCGGCACCACCGAGGGCCGCATCCTCGCCGCCGTCGGCTGGTACCTCGCCGCACTGCTCGTCCAGTCCGTGTTCATGGGGCTGTCCCGGCTGCGCGGCGGCGTCCTCGGCGAGGAGGTCCTCGCCGACCTCCGCGAGGACTTCCTGGTCCGCTCGGTGGCCCTGCCGCCCGGCGTGCTGGAGCGCGCCGGCACCGGAGACCTGGTCTCCCGCGGCACCACCGACATCGACCGGCTCGCCAAGTCCGTCCGCGAGGCGGTGCCCGAGCTCGCCGTCGCCGTGGTCTCCGTGGTGCTGGTGCTCGGCGCACTGGTGCTCACCTCGCCGCTGCTCGCCGCCACCGCACTGATCGGCCTGCCGCTGCTGCTCGTCAGCTCCCGCTGGTACTTCCGGCGCGCACCGCAGTCCTACCGGGCCGAGTCGGCCGGGTACGCGGCGGTCAACACCGTGCTCGCCGAGACGGTCGACGCGGGCCGCACCGTGGAGACGCTGCGCCTCGGTGACCGGCGCGTCCGGCTGACCGACCGCAAGATCGGCGAGTGGGTCGCCTGGGAGCGGTACACGCTGTGGCTGCGCTCGGTCTGGTTCCCGACGGTGGACGCGACCTACGCGCTGGCCGTGCTCGGTACGCTCACCCTGGGCGGGGTGTTCACCGTGCAGGGCTGGATCGGCGTGGGGCAGCTGACCGCCGGCGTGCTGTACGCCCAGGCCCTCGTGCACCCCGTGGACCTGATCCTGCGCTGGTACGACGAGCTGCAGATCGGGCAGGCCTCGCTGGCCCGGCTGGTCGGGGTCCGCGAGGTGCCCGACCCGGACACCGACGACACCCTCCTCCCGGACGGGCGGCGGGTGCAGGCCGAGCAGGTGCGCTTCGGCTACCGCGAGGGCGCCGACGTGCTGCACGGCATCAGCCTGGACATCGCACCCGGCAGCCGGGTGGCCCTGGTCGGGCCGTCCGGCGCGGGCAAGTCCACGCTCGGCCGGCTGCTCGCCGGCATCTACTCCCCGGGCCGCGGCTCGGTCACCCTCGGCGGCGCCGCACTGGCGGCGATGCCCGCCGAGCGGGTCCGCTCCGAGGTCGCCCTGGTCAACCAGGAGCACCACGTGTTCGTCGGCACCCTCCGGGACAACCTGCGGCTGGCCCGGCCGGAGGCGGACGACACGGAGCTGAGGGCAGCGCTCGCCGCGGTCGACGCCGAGGAGTGGGCGGACGCCCTGCCCGAGGGGCTGGACACCGAGGTCGGCTCGGGCGGCACCGCCCTCACCCCGGCCCAGGCCCAGCAGCTGGCGCTCGCCCGGCTCGTCCTCGCCGACCCGCACACCCTGGTGCTGGACGAGGCGACCTCGCTGCTCGACCCGCGCGCCGCCCGTCACCTGGAGCGCTCGCTCTCCCGGGTGCTGGAGGGGCGCACCGTGATCGCCATCGCGCACCGGCTGCACACCGCGCACGACGCCGACGTGATCGCGGTGGTCGAGCAGGGGCGGATCAGCGAGTACGGCAGCCACCGCGAACTGGTGGCGGCCGGCGGCCCGTACGCCGCGCTCTGGCGGTCCTGGCGCGACGAGCGCTGACGCCGGCGGCCGCTGCCGGAGCCTGCCGGACATTGCGCCGCCCGGGTCGCACCGGGCGGCGCGATACGGGCAAACCTCCACAGAACGGATCGAACGGAGCAGACTGATGGTGTGACCAAGACTTCCGGTGGTACCTCGGGCGGGTCGTCCGGCCGGCGCCCGCGGGGCGAGATCGCGGGCGTGTCGACCAGGGTGATCGCCATCGCGGTGGTGGCGGTGCTGGCGATCTGGTTCCTCTTCGCCAATCTGGACGACGTGAAGATCCAGTTCTGGGTGTTCAGTGTGACCGCGCCGCTGTGGATCGCCCTGCTGGCCACCCTGCTGGCCGGCGGTGCGATCGGCTGGCTGCTCCGGGGCCGCAACGACAGGTGACCAGCCCCTGGCCGGCCCGCGGCCGGGGCCGGCCCCGGCCGCGGGCCGGCGTGGAGCGCTTACGGTGACCGCGAGCTGACGCACCGTCGAATCCGTCCCCAACGTCCGCTTATGATTCGTTGGTGTTCGATTCACGGCACATCAGGACGTTCCACCAGGTGGTCACCTCCGGCTCGTACTCGGCGGCGGCCCGCGAGCTCGGCTACACGCAGCCGGCGATCACCCAGCAGATGAAGGCCCTGGAGCGGTCGGTCGGCGTGCCGCTGTTCACCCGGGCGGGGCGGGGCCTGCGGCTGACCGAGGCGGGCGAGGCGCTCGCCCGGCACGCGGAGACGATCCTCGACAGCCTCGCCTCCGCACAGCAGCAGCTCGGCGCACTCGCCCGGCTGCGCGCCGGCCGCGTCCGGGTGTGCGCCTTCCCGAGCGCCAATGCGACCCTCATCCCGCAGGCCATGGCCCGCCTGCTCGCCGACCACCCCGGAATCAGGGTGGAACTCCTGGAGGCCGAGCCGCCGGAGTCCGTGGACCGGCTGCTGCGCGGCGAGTGCGACATCGCCCTGGCCTTCCAGTACCCGGGCCTGCCGGTGGAGGTCCCGCCCGAGCTGGTGGAGACACCGCTGCTGGAGGACCAGCTCACCGTCCTGCTCCCGGTCGGCCACCCGCTGGCCCGCCGGCACGGCGTTCGGCTCGCCGACCTCGCCGGCGAGCGGTGGATCGCGGGCTGTCCGCGCTGTCGGGCGAACCTGTTGCACATCTGCGCCGAGGAGGGCTGGACCCCGGACATCGTCTTCACCACCGACGACAACCTCGCCGTGCAGAGCCTGGTCGCCGCCGGCGTCGGTATTGCGCTGATGCCCGCGCTGGTGCTGTCCTTCCTGTGCCACGCCAAGGTCACCGGACGCGTGGTGGAGCCGCACCAGCGCCGCCGGGTCCTCGCCTACGTGCTCCGCGAGCACCTGAGGGTGCCGGCCACCGCGCTCGTGCTGGCCGAGCTGCAGAGGGCGGCCGCGGCCCGTTCCGGCTGCTGACGGCACTGCCGGCGTCCCGCATCCATAAGCGGGAGTTGGGGGGACCGCAAAGAACTGTCGTTGGACGTGATGGATGGCGCGTCCGACGCTGCTTCCATGGCCACCGCCGCGAACCAAGCCGCCGTCCCCGCCCGCGCCGCCGCTCCCGCACCTGTGCCGCCGTCCGCCGTCGCCGCTCTTCCCATGGCCCGCACAGCACCCGAAGGCCGCAGCACACCCCGGATGCAGCGGCTGATCGACGAGCTCCGCGCCGTCGTCCGCCGAGGTCTGCACCCCGACGAGACCACCCGCCTGGTCGGCGAGTGCCTCGCCCCGCACCTCGGCCCCGACGACCTGCTCACCGCCGAACAGCAGCAGGGCGACCCGTCCCGCTACCGCCAGCACCTGGTGCACGCCGAGGAGGACGGCTCCTTCTCCGTCGTCGCCCTGGTCTGGCTTCCCGGCCAGCAGACCCCGATCCACGACCACGTCGCCTGGTGCGTGGCCGGCGTCCACCGCGGTACGGAGAGCGAACTGCGCTACCGGCTCGTCCCGGACGGCCCGACCGCGCGCCTGGAGTTCACCGAGGAGACCGTCAACCCGCAGGGCACGGTCGCCGCCTTCGCCCCGCCCGGCGACATCCACCTCGTCCGCAACCCCGGCCCCGGCACCGCGCTCTCCGTCCACGTCTACGGCGCCGACATCGCCCGCCTCACCACCAGCATCCGGCGCATCTACCGGCTGCCCGCCGAGCCGCGGCCCTCCGCCGCCGACGGATCCTGCGTCGACCCGCGCCCGTCCGCCGACGGAGTGTGAGCCCGATGGCTCTCGGCCTGCGCCTCCCGGCCCGCCCGGCCGCCCCGCCGCTGCTGCCCCGCACCGGCCCCGGCCTGCTCCTCGCCTGCCTCGGCACCGCCGCCGCCTGGGGCGTCCATGCTTCCCTGCCCGCCGTCCCGCGGCTGACCGCCGCCGTCGTGCTCGGCGTGGCCGCCGCCCACCTGCCGGGGCTGCGCCAGGTCGTCCGCGGCCCGGCCCGTCCGGGGCTGTCGCTGGCCGGCCGCCGTCTGATGCGGGCCGGCATCGTCCTGCTCGGCCTCGCCCTCGGCCTCGACGACCTGCTCGGCCTCGGCTGGGCGACCGTCGCCATGGTGCTCGCCGTGGTCGCCGCCACCTTCGCCGGGACGCTGTGGCTCGGCCGGCGCCTCGGCCTCCCCGGTGACCAGCCCCTGCTGGTAGCCACCGGCTACTCGATCTGCGGCGCCTCCGCCATCGGCGCGGTCGCCGAGACCGCCGGCAGCGACGAGGAGGACGTCGCCGCCTCGGTCGCCCTGGTCACTCTCTGTGGCACCCTCGCCATCGCCGTCCTGCCCCTGCTCCACCACCCGCTCGGGCTGGACGCGCCCGGCTTCGGCCGCTGGGTCGGGGCGAGCGTGCACGACGTGGGGCAGGTGGTGGCCACCGCCCAGACCGCGGGGCCGGTGGCGCTGCGCGAGGCGGTGGTGGTCAAGCTCATGCGGGTGCTGCTCCTCGCACCGCTGGTCGCCGGAGTGGCCTTCGCGCTCGCCCGCCGGGTCCGGCCGGGCCGGGCGGACGGGCGGGCGGCCGCCTCCGCCGCGGCGGGCACCGGCGCCGCCCGCCGCCCGGCACCGGTGCCGCTGTTCGTGCTGGGCTTCCTGCTGGCGGTCGGGCTGCGCTCCACCGGCCTGCTGCCGCAGCACGCCCTCGACCTCGCCCAGGACGGGCGCGAACTCCTGCTTGCCGCAGCCCTGTTCGGCCTCGGCAGCGCCGTCGACCTGCCCTCGCTGGCGCGCACCGGGGGCCGGATCGCCCTGCTCGGGCTCGGTTCCTGGGCGGTGGTGGCCGGGGTGTCCTATATCGGTGTCCTGCTGATGCGGTGAGCGGATACAGTCGATCGCGTCCGACCTGATCGACCCGCGAAGGTGCCAGCGATGAACCGACCGCCCGTCAGGGACGGCGCCGCATCCGCCCCCGTGACGCTGGACCGCCGGGACGGCCCCCACGGCGAGGTGGTGCTGCGCCGCCGCGGCGAGCACCTGGAGATCATCGCCAACGGCTGCTTCCTGATGGACACCGCGGACGGCCGCTCCGAGCGGCTCCTCGTGCAGGCCGCGCTCGACCTGCTGGCCGCTCCGCGGCCGTCGGTGCTGATCGGCGGCCTCGGCGTCGGGTTCTCCCTGGCGTACGCGGCGGCCGAGCCGCGCTGGGGCGCCATCGCGGTGGCCGAGCGCGAGGAGGCGGTGATCGACTGGCACCGCACCGGCCCGCTCGGCGCGATCTCGGCCGGGGCGCTGGCCGATCCCCGGGTGACCGTGCTGCACACCGACCTGGTGGCGCACCTGGCCGGGCCCGGTCCGGCGTACGACGCGCTCTGCCTCGACATCGACAACGGGCCGGACTGGACGGTCGACGAGGCCAACGACGGCCTCTACGGCCCGGCGGGCCTCGCGGCAGCACGCCGCCGGCTCAACTCCGGTGGTGTGCTGGCGGTATGGAGCGCGAAGCCCTCCGCCGCCTTCGAACAGGCCTTGCGCGAGGCCGGGTTCGAGGATGTGCACACCCTCGAGATCGCGGTGGCGCGCGGCGTGCCGGACGTGGTGCATCTGGCACGCCGCGCGTGAAGTGCGCCCCTGCGCTGGCTACTTCAGGCCGTTGTCCACCGCGGTCATGAGCTCGCCGTTCGCAGTGTCGCCGTCGAAGGACCAGATCATGGCCCCCGCCAGCCCCTGCGCCTTGATCCAGGCGGTCTTGCGGGCGATCTCCGTCGGGTCGTCGTAGGTGTAGAGGACGTTCCCGTTGTAGATGTAGGCGAAGCCCGCCGCCGGGTCCCGGTAGATCGTGTAACCGCCGCTCGTGGCCATGTCCTTGAGCTTGTGGTAGTCCTCGTAGCCGGCCTCGTAGGTGCCGGGGGCGGCGCCGCTCGAGGTCTGGAACAGGCCGTTGGTGGTGCCGCGCGGCACGCCCTGCCAGCCGCGTCCGTAGAACGGGATGCCGAGGGTCAGCTTGCTCTTCGGCGCGCCGCCCGTGACGTACGCGTTGATGGCGATCTCGGAGCTGAACCGCTGGTTGGCGGGGCTCGGGTCGCCGGCCGGCAGCTTGAGCGCCGACTGCTGGTTGGTGGTGGTCTCCCAGGCGCCGTGGTAGTCGTAGCCCTGGATGGTGGCGAAGTCGAACGCCCCGAACAGGCCCGGAATGTCGATGCCCGCGGAGATCTTCGCCGGGTCGGCCGGCAGGAAGGCGCTCAGCGTGTAGTGCTTGCCGGTGGTGGTGCCGAGCGCGTCCAGCTGGCGGCGGAACTCCTGCGCCAGCAGGGTGTAGTTGGCCTTGTCGGCGGGCTTGTAGATGTTGCCGAGGTGGCCCTCCGAGTTCGGCCACTCCCAGTCGAGGTCGATGCCGTCGAAGATGCCGGCCGCCGAGCCGGCGCCGCCGCGGCCGTCGATCACCGGCAGGTTTCCCTTGATGTACATGTCGATGCAGGAGCTCACCAGCGCCTTGCGGGAGGCGTCGGTGGCGGCCGCGTCGGAGAACCACTTGCTGTACGACCAGCCGCCGAGGGAGATCTGGATCTTCAGGTTGGGGTGCTTGGCCTTCAGCTGCTTGAGCTGGTTGAAGTTGCCGGCCAGCGGCTGGTCCCAGGTGTCGGTGGTGCCGGCCACCGAGTTGCCCGCGTCCCAGCCCTTGCCGAAGTCGGCCCAGGCGTCACCGGCGCCGTCGCCCGCGTTCGGGTCGGAGTCGTTGCCGGCCGCCTTGTTGGTGATGAAGCACTGCTTGGTGGTCGGGTGGATGTTGGCGAAGGCGTAGTTGAGCGTGGTGAGCTTCCCGGCCGTGCCCGAGGTCTCCAACTGCTTGACGCTGTAGCCGCGGGAGTAGATCGACCACTGGGTGAAGTAGCCGATCTTCAGGTTGCCGCCGCCCCCGCCGCCGATCTGGGTGCGGGCGGTGACCGGGCCGGAGGCGGCCGAGGCGTTGCCCGCCGCGTCCCGGGCCTTCACGGTGAAGGTGTACGAGGTGTCCGCGGCCAGGCCGCCGACGGTGGCCGAGGTGCCGGTGACGGTCGCGGCGATGGTGCCGCCGTTGTAGACGTCGTAGGCGACCACGCCGACGTTGTCGGTGGATGCGGCCCAGGTGAGCGACACCGAGCTGGACGTGGTGCCGGTGACCGTCGGCGTACCGGGGACGGTCGGCGGCTGCGGGTCGGTGGTGTTCGGGACGGTCACGGTGACCGGCCCGGCCGGGTTGGAGCGGTTGCCCGCCGCGTCGAAGGCGACCACGGTGAAGCTGTGCGCGCCCGCCGACAGCCCGGTGACCGTGGCCGAGGTGCCCGTCACGGTGGCCCGCTTGGTGGTGCCCTCCAGGATGTCGTAGCCGGCCACCCCGACGTTGTCGGTGGAGGCCGTCCAGGACAGTGCCGCGCCGTTGCTGCCGCTCAGCGTCCCGGTCAGGTTGCCGGGGGTGGACGGCGGCGCGGTGTCGCCGCCCCCGCCGCCGCACGGGGCGCCGTTCAGCTTGCAGTTGGCGAGCGGCGCGTACGCACCCGAATAGGCGATGTTGAAGCCGAAGTTGTACGAGCCGCCGGCCGGGATGGTCGGCTGCCAGCTCGGGTTCTTCACGGTGACGTGCGAGGACGCCACCGTGTAGCTCGCGTTCCACAGCGAGGCCACCGAGTTGTTGGCCGGCAGGTCGAACTCGAGGGTCCAGCCGTTGATGGCGTTCGCGGTGCCGTTGGTGATGGTGTAGCTGCCGCCGTAACCGCTGCCCCAGTCCTGGTCCTTGGTGAAGGTGGCGGTGGCGGTGGCGGCGTGCGCCGTGGTGGCCGGAAGAGCCACCGCGAGGAACGGGGCGAGCAGGGTCCCCGCGGCGAGCAGGGGAAGGCGGAACCGACGTCTGCGCATGGGTGAGAGCTCCTGTCCGGGAGCACGCCGGACCGCGTACGGCCCGGGGCTCCGCTACCTGTGGGGGCGGTGCAGGTGCAGGTGCAGGGCTCCGGTCGCGAGGGCGCGGCGGAGCCGGGGCCCCGGGCCGTCGGGTTGCCGCGGAGGTCCTGTCCAGGAGGTTAGGGACCGCGGCCGCCACTGGCAATAGGTCTGGACCATCCAGGGCGTGCCCGGACGGTGACGATCCGTCATTCCGATGGCAGGAAGGTGCGGACACCACAAGGGGCGCGGAGAACCGCGTAGTCGGGAGGCGGCCCGCCTCGACTGTCGAGGCCGACCGCATCCGCGCAGTTCTCCGCGCCCCCGTGGGGTGCTCCCGTGCGTCAGCCGAACGGGTTGTACGCCGGAGGCTCCTCCGGGGCCGGCGGCGCGGCGGCCGGGGCCGCGGGCGTCGGTGCGGGCGGGGCGAAGGGGTTGAAGTCCGGCGGGGGGACGCGGACGGGGGTGCCCTTGCCGGAGCCCGCGGGTGCCTCGTCGGCCTCGGCCTCCGTCGTGGCTGCCGCGGGCGTCGGTGCGGGCGGGGCGAAGGGGTTGAAGTCCGGCGGCGGCACCCGGACCGGCGTGCCCTTGCCGGAGCCCGCCGGTGCCTCCTCGGCCGGGGGAGCGACAGGCGCTGCCGGAGCAGGAGCCGCAACGGCCGCCGGAGCCGCGGCCGGCGCCGAGGTGACCGTGCCGAACGGGTCCTGCGGCTCGTTCGAAACCACCGTGCCGAACGGGTCGGCCACGGCCGGAGCCGCAGCCGGCGCAGCGGCGACCGGAGCGGGCGCGGCGGCCGGGGCCGCGGGCGTCGGTGCGGGCGGGGCGAAGGGGTTGAAGTCCGGCGGGGGGACGCGGACGGGGGTGCCCTTGCCGGAGCCCGCGGGTGCCTCGTCGGCCTCGGCCTCCGTCGTGGCTGCCGCGGGCGTCGGTGCGGGCGGGGCGAAGGGGTTGAAGTCCGGCGGCGGCACCCGGACCGGCGTGCCCTTGGGCCCCTCCGGAGCCGGGGCGGAGGCCAGGACCGGAGCCGGCTCGGCGGGCGCAGGGACGGTCGGCGGCATCGGCGGCACCGGGGGCATCGGCGGTGCCGGCGGGGCGGCGGGCACGGGCTCGAAGGACGCCTGCGGCAGCGTCGGCGCCTCGGGCGCCACTGTCGGCACGGGGGCGGGCGGTACAGGCACAGGCGGTGCGGGGACGGGCGGCGCGATTGGCTCGGGCGCCGGCGCCTGGGCTGCGGCGGGGACGGCCTGCTGGGCGGCGGCCTGCGGCGGGGCGGCCAAGACGCCGTCCCAGCCGAGCTGCACGCTCTGCAGGACGTCGGCGAAGGCGGCCGTGTACAGCTCCCAGTCGTCCGCCTGCACGGTGCCGAGCTGCAGCACCAGCGCGGAGGCGCCGTCCGGGAGCGGGAGCACCGCCTCCACCACGGAGCTGATCGCCCAGCGGCGCTGCCCGTCGGCGGCCACCGGCGCCGGCACCGGCGAGGTGCGCGGCTCCACCAGCAGCGCCGCGGGACCGGCCGGCAGCAGCACCGTCCAGACCTCGGCGTGCGGCCGGGCGTCGGCCAGCCGGACGGCGAGCTCGTCGGCCGGGCCGCTGTGCGGGTGGAAGGAGACGGTCAGCGAGGCGTGGCTGGTGCGGCCGCCGGCGTCGAGCGCGCACAGGCCGGCGAAGACCACCCCGGCCGCCGCGGCCTCGTCGGCCAGCGAGGCGGCCAGCACCGACCAGGTGCGGCGTTCCGCGGCACGGCTGCCGGCGAAGACCTCCTCGGCGACCTCGGCGAGGTGCTCGGCCACCGCGGCGCCGCCGCCACGCGCGGTCAGCGGGTGGAACACGGTCGGCACGACCAGGCGCACCTCCACCCCGGACCCGGTGGACAGCTCCTCCGGCCCGCGGGTGGGCCGGTCGGAGGCCAGCGCGGCGAGCGGGGCGGTGAACGGCGGGCGGAGCTTGCTGTCGCCGGGCTCCGGGAGCACGGGCAGCTGGAAGGCGGCCGGGGCCGCACCGCCGTCGCCCGAGGTGCCGTCGACCGGGACGCCGCACACCTCTCCGGCGCCGTACCGCGCAGCCAGCGCGGCGGTCGCGCCGGCGGCGGACCCGGTGCTGCGCGCAGTGCCGGCCTCCACCACCGTGCCGAGCCCACGGACCGTCAGCACACCGGGCCCACCCGGGGAGATCCGCAGGCCGAAGAGCTCCTCGGCGGAGGAGTGGCCGTCCCTGCGGACCGCCGTCAGCGACTCCACCGGGTGGTGGGTGGCCCGTTCGTCCAGCAGCGCCTCGGCCAACACGTCCAGTGTGGCGGCGATCCGCTCCGCTGCCGCGAAGCCGTCCAGAGTCATGCGCCGAGCCCCCTCGCTCTCGGTGGAAAGTCGGTCCACTTTCTATCAGACCGTGCCGACGCGGCGGCGATGCCCCGATCCGTACCGGCCGCCCGCCTGACCGGTCGACAGGTGCGCCGCCTGGTACCGGCAGGGCCAGGCAGCGCATCCCCGGTGCGGGTCACAATGGCCGACATGAGCACAGCGAGCAGTCTCAACGACTTCCTGCGCAGCCGCCGCGCCCGTCTGCGCCCGCAGGACGTGTCCCTGCCGGAGTACGGCGGCGCCCGCCGCGTCGCCGGCCTGCGCCGCGAGGAGCTCGCCCAACTCGCCGGCGTCAGCGTCGACTACTACACGCGGATGGAACAGGGCCGGGTCGCCAACCCCTCGGAGGCGGTGCTCGACTCGCTGGCCCGCGCGCTGCGCCTCACCGAGGACGAGACCCGGCACCTGCACCAGCTGGCCCGGCCGCGGCGCACCGCCGGGTCCGCCCGCCCGCAGCCGCCCCGCCCGCAGAAGGTGCGGCCGATGCTGCAGCGGCTGCTCGACGAACTCCACGACGTGCCCGCCTTCGTCATGGGCCGCCGGATGGACGTCCTGGCGTGGAACGCGGCGGCCTGCGCCCTGCTCGGCGACTACTCCCTCCTCGACCCGGCCGAGCGGAACGTCGCCCGGATCACCTTCCTCGACCCGGCGGCCCGCACGCTGTACGCGGACTGGACCTCCTGCGCCCGCGAGAACGTCGCCTACCTGCACCTGCAGGCCGGACAGCGCCCCGACGACCCGCTGCTGGCGAGCCTGATCGGGGAACTGTCGGTCAAGAGCCAGGACTTCCGCCGCTGGTGGGCCGAACACCCCGTCCAGGACAAGACCTCGGGCACCAAGCGGTTCCACCACCCGCTGGTGGGCGACCTCGAACTCGCCTACGAGACGCTGCGCACGGCCGACGACCCGGACCAGGCCCTCATCACCTACGCCGCCGACCCGGGCACCCCCTCCCACGACGCCCTGCACATGCTCCTCGCCTGGTCGGCCCCCGCCGAACAGGCAACCCCGTGAGCGGCGCAGCTCTCCGCACCTCTGAACGACCGCCCCGCGGAGGGTTTCAGCCGGAGGCGAGGCGGCCCAGGGCGTCGGCTATGCCGTCGACGGCGAGGAGGCCGGCCAGGTCGCGGACCAGGCCCGCGCACGGGCCGTCGGGCCGCTCGTCGGCGAAGAAGGAGGCGAACTCGACGGCCAGGTCCGGCTCGCGGGCGGCGGTCAGGGCCAGTGCGGCGACCAGCTCCTGCACCAGCTGCAGCTCCAACTCCTCGCGGGGGACGGCCCGGTCGCCCAGCCAGTCGAGCGAGCTGATCTCCGCGTTGGCGATCCAGGCCCGTACCGTGCGCCGCACGCCGGGGCTGGGCTTGGGCAGCGCCAGGTGCAGCAGGATCTGTTCGTGGGCGGCCCGCCGCACCTCGTCGATGACCGCGTTGGTGCCGGGGCTGGCCGCCACCGAGCCGCCGCGCAGCAGGGCCGCGAAGCCGGGGCCGTGGCTGTCGACGAAGTCGAGGTAGCGGCCCATCACCCGCAGCAGCCGCTCGGAGAGCGGGCCTTCGGCGGGCTCCTCGAAGCGGGCGGCGAGTTCCTGCCCGGCGCGGCGCAGCGACTCCTCGTAGATCGCCTGCTTGCCGGGGAAGTAGTGGTAGACCAGCGGGCGCGAGGCGCCGGCCGCGGCGGCGATGTCGTCGATCGACACCTCCTCGGGCGGGCGCCGGCTGAACAGCTCCAGTGCGACCGCGATCAACTGCTCCCGCCGCTCGTCCACGCTGAGCCGGCGCCGCGGCGCCTTCTCGGCACGGCTGGGCTGATCCTCCGACCGGGGCGCCGCCGAGGGCGTACGGGAAACCATGGCGCCACCCTATCCAGGCTCGGTCACCGGATGATCACCCGATCATGCGGAAACCGCCCCGAACCAAGACCGCCCCCCATGTGCCGGCCGGTCCAAAGGTGACGAAAGTCTGACGTGCGGCCGCAGGGCCTGGTCCGCGGCCGCGTCGGGTGGTCGAATCGGGGTGTGAACGAATCCACCGGATCGCCGGTCGGGCGCCGGGTGGTGCTCGGCATGCTCGGGCTGGGCGCGGCGGGTGTCGCGGCCGGGCCGCACCTGCAGCGCGTCGTCGAGGCGGTCACCAGCCGCGACCCGACGGGCCTCAGCGGCCTGGTGCCGGGTGGCGGCGGGTTCCGCTACTACTCGGTGGTGGCGGCCGTGCCGCAGCGGACGGCCGCGGACTACACGCTGAAGATCGACGGCCTGGTCGACCGCCCGGTCACCTACCGCCTCGCCGACCTGCAGGCGATGCCGCAGACCCGGCTGGTCCGCGACGTCCAGTGCGTCACCGGGTGGCGGGTGCCGGGCACCCCGTTCGAGGGGGTGCGGCTGAGCGTGCTGCTGGAGCGGGCCGGCGTCCGCGACGGTGCGACCGCCGTCCGCTTCACCTGCTTCGACGGCGCGTACGGCGAGAGCCTCACCCTGGACCAGGCCCGCCGCGACGACGTGCTGGTCGCCCTGCGCATGCAGGACCGCCCGCTCGGCCACGCGCACGGCGGCCCGGTGCGGCTGTACGTCGCACCGATGTACTTCTACAAGTCGGCCAAGTGGCTCTCCGGCATCACGGTGACCGAGAAGGTCCACCCCGGCTACTGGGAGCGCCTCGGGTACGACGTCGATGCCTGGGTCGGCCGTTCGAACGGACGCGACGATGCACCCACCGGCTGACCCGGCGCGGGTGCACCGCTTCGCCCGTGCCGAGCGCTGGGTGCACCGCGGCACCGCCGCCCTGATGCTGGTCTGCCTGGCGACCGCGCTGATGCTGTACTATCCGCCGCTGTCGGAGCTGGTCGGCCGCCGCCGACTGGTCGTCCTGGTGCACGAGTGGTGCGGGCTGCTGCTGCCGGTGCCGCTGCTGCTGGGCCTCGCCTCCCGTGCGCTGCGCGCCGACCTCGCCCGGCTCAACCGGTTCACGGACGCCGACCGCCGCTGGCTGCGGGCGGTGCGCCGCCGCTCGTACGACCGGCCGGCGGGCAAGTTCAACGCCGGGCAGAAGCTGTACGCGGCGTGGATCGCCGGCGCGGTGCTGGTGATGCTCGGCACCGGTCTGCTGATGTGGTTCACGCACCTGGCGCCCTTGGTGTGGCGCACCGGTGCGACCTTCGTCCACGACTGGCTGGCGGTGGCGGTGGCCGTCGTGCTGGCCGGGCACGTCTGGATGGCGGTGCGCGACCCGGAGGCCCGCCGCGGCATGCGCACCGGCCTGGTGGACCGGCACTGGGCCGTCCGCGAGCACCCCGGGTGGGACCCTCAGGAGGAGCGCCGCTCCAGGTAGCGGCGGTACGCCTCGCGGCCGTCCGGCACGAAGTCCCACTCGGCGAGCCGTTCGGCCAGCTCCTGCTCGGTCACCCAGCCGTGCCAGGCCACCTCCTCCACCTGCGGGGAGACCGGGCCGTCCCAACGGGCCTCGTGCATGTCGCAGAACCAGGAGAGGCCCTCCTGCTCGAACAGGAACCGGAACAGCGGCACCGGCTCGATCCCGTGCACGCCCAGCTCCTCCTCGGCCTCCCGCACGGCGGCCTCGGCGTACGTCTCCCCGGCGCCGACCACCCCGCCGACGAAGCAGTCGTACGCGCCGGGGGCGAACAGCTTGGTGTCGGTGCGCCGGTGCACGAAGATCCGGCCCTGCGGGTCGCGGACCAGGATGAAGACGCAGCGGTGGGTCAGCCCGTCCCGGTACGCCTCGGCCCGGGTCGCGGTGCCGATCACCCGGTCCCGGTCGTCCACCACGTCGAGCAGTTCCTCGGCAGGGTTCGTCATGGTCACGGACACTACAGCGGCACCGGTGGGACCACCCGACTATCGTTCCAAGCGAAGGCGCAGGCGAGGGAACGGCGGACACGTGGCAGTGGTGGACATCTGGGGCGAGACGGCGGCCGGGTTCGAGCCGGTGCGCGAGGCCTTCGCCCGCAACTTCCGCGAGTACGGCGAGCTCGGCGCGGCGTTCGCGCTCTACGCCGACGGCCGCAAGGTGGTCGACCTGTGGGGCGGCGACGCCCGGCCCGAGGTCGGCGGCCGGCCCGCACCTGCCGTGCCGTGGACGGCCGACACCGCGCAGGTCCTGCGCTCCGTCACCAAGGGCCTCACCGCCGCCACCGCGCTCCACCTCGTCCAGCGCGGCGCCCTCGACCTGGACGCCCCGGTCTCCTCGTACTGGCCGGAGTTCGCCGCCGCCGGCAAGGGCCGGATACCGGTGCGCTGGCTGCTCTCGCACCAGGCCGGGCTGCCCGTCCTGGACGTGCCGCTGCGCCTGGAGGACCTGCTGACCTGGGAGCCGGCCGCGGCCGCGGTCGCCGCCCAGGCTCCGGTCTGGGAGCCGGGCACCGCGCACGGCTACCACCCGTTCACCTTCGGCTGGCTGGTCGGCGAGGTGGTCCGGCGGGTCAGCGGCCGCAGCATCGGCCACTACCTCGCGGAGGAGATCGCCCGCCCGCTCGGCCTGGACCTGTGGATCGGCCTGCCCGCGGGCGCCGCGCCGAGGGTCGGCCGGCTGGTCGACCTGCCCGCCCCGGAGGCCGCGCACACCGGTCCGAACGGCATGAAGGTCCGCCCCAAGGCGTCCGTGGTCCGCGCCTACCAGGACCGCACCTCGCTCACCGCGCGGGCCTTCGGCGCCGTCCGCTCCACCGTCGACCTCAACGACCCGGCGGTGCAGGCCGCCGAGGTGCCCGGCGCGGGCGGCATCGGCACCGCCCGCTCGGTGGCCCGCTTCTACGCCTCGCTGATCGGCGCGGCCGACCGGCACGGCGGGGCGCCCGGCGAGCGGCTGCCCGCCCTGTTCGGTTCCGAGGTGCTCAAGGAGGCGATGGGCCCGGCCGTCAGCGGCCCGGACAAGGTGCTCATCGTCAACACCACCTTCGGGCACGGCTTCTTCCGGCACGGCGGGACGTCCCCGATGGCCTCGCCCGCCAGCTTCGGCCACCCCGGGCGCGGCGGCTCGCTGGGCTTCGCCGACCCGGAGCTCGGCATCGGCTTCGGCTACGTCACCAACGGCATGCAGCCGGGCGTGACCGGCGACATCCGCTCACGGACGCTGATGGCCGCCGTCCGCCAGTGCCTCGACGCGCTGTGACCTGACGGAGGGTCACTTCTCCGGTCCTGGGGCTTGTCCGACAATTCCCGCCGCGCACGCGGCGCTGGTCATCCCGCCTGGACGCCGCGCGCCGATGCGACGCGAATTGTCGGACAAGCCCCAGGCCGTGCTTGTGCAGCCACTCCAGTTGCTGCTGCTGGGAGGCCCGGCCACCCGCATGTCCGCCGAACCGCCACACCTCGATGTTCACCGCCCCGGCCTCGGCCGGCGTGCCCTCCCGGAACACCTCCAGCCTCTCCGGCCCGGCCGCCTCCGGCCGGTGTCGCAGCAACTCCTCGTACGGCGGACTGCCCAGGGGCGCGGGGTTCAGATCAGGCCGCGGCGGGCGGCCCAGACGGCGGCCTGGAGGGGGGTGCGGACGCCGATGCGGTCGCAGAGGACGCGGATGCGGCGCCGCAGGGTGCGGCTGGACGTGGAGAGCCTGCGAGCTACGGCGTCCAGGGGGAGGCCCTCGGCGAGGAGCAGCAGCAGTTGGTGTTCCTCGGGGGCGAGCAGTCCGGCCGCCGGGCGTCGGGTCTGCGGCGCGGGCGGCTGCTGCCGGTACGGGGCGAGCCGTCCGGCGGGCTGGGTGCGGCCGCGGCCCCGTACGGCGGTGGGGTGCGCGGTGGTGCTCGGGTGCACGGTGCTCGGGTGCATGGTGGTCTCCTTGCCACGGAGTGGTGTGGTGCCCGGTCAGATCGGCAGTTCGGCGCCGTCGCGCAGGTAGAGCGGGATGCGGTCGAGCGGGGCGTCGGCGGTCACCGTGGTGCCGCCGGGGTGTTCCTCGCCCGTCCAGGCGCACCGCCAGGTGGCGCCCTCGGGCAGCCGGACGGTGCGTTCGCGTGCGCCGGCCTCGACGACCGGTGCGACCAGCAGGTCGGGGCCGAGCAGGAACTGGTCGCCGGTCTCCCAGGCGGCCGGGTCGTCGGGGAACTCCACGAACAGCGGCCGCATCGGCGGTACGCCGGTCTCCGCGGTGTGCCGCATCTGCTCCTGGATGTACGGGCGGAGCCGCTCGCGCAGGTGCAGGTACCGGCTGAAGATCCCGTACGCCTCCTCGCCGTACGACCAGACCTCGTTGGGGCCGCCGGTCATGGCCGGGCCGAGCGGCATCCAGGGCTCGCGGTAGCCGTGCAGCCGGAACAGCGGGCAGAACGCGCCGTACTGGAACCAGCGGACGATCACCTCGCGGTACGCCGGGTCGTCCGGGTCGCCGCCGTGGAAGCCGCCGATGTCGGTCGTCCACCAGGGGATGCCGGAGACCATGACGTGCAGGCCGGCCTTGATCTGGTCGCGCAGGGTGGCGAAGTCGGTGCCGATGTCGCCGGACCACAGGGCGGCGCCGTAGCGCTGGGCGCCGGCCCAGGAGGAGCGGTTGAGGGTGACGACCTCGGTCTCGCCGGCGGCGTGCATGCCCTCGTGGAAGGCGCGGGCGTTCTCCCGCGGGTACAGGTTGCCGACCTCGAGGCCCGGGCCGGCGTGGTAGCGCAGGTTGGCCTGGTGGCCGGGGTTGATCTCGGGCTCGCAGGCGTCCAGCCACCAGACCTTGATGCCGTGGGCGAGGTAGTTCTGCGAGATCCGCTCCCACAGGAACTCCCGGGCCTCCGGGTTGGTGGCGTCGTAGAAGGCGACCTGGACGGTGGAGTCGACGCCCTTGTCAGGCCATTCGGCGTGCGCCATCGGGCCGTACTCGGTGCCGATCAGCAGGCCGCGGCGCTCCATCTCGGCGTGGTTCTCGCTGAGCGGGCTGACGGAGGGCCAGACGGAGACCATCAGCCGCACGCCCATGTCGTCCAGTTCGCGGACCATGGCGGCCGGGTCGGGCCACTCGGCGGGGTCGAGCTTCCACTCGCCGAGGTGGGTCCAGTGGAAGAAGTCGTTGACGACGACGGACAGCGGCAGGCCCCGGCGCTCGTACTCGCGGGCGACGGCGAGCAGTTCGTCCTGGGTGCGGTAGCGCAGCTTGCACTGCCAGAAACCGGTGGCCCACTCGGGGAGTTCGGGGGAGTGGCCGGTGGCGTCGGCGTACCGGGCGAGGGTCTGCGCGGGCCGGCCGGCGGTGATCCAGTAGTCGAACTGCCGGGCGCTGTCGGCGACCCAGCGGGTGCCGTTGACGGCCAGTTCGACCCGGCCGATCGCGGGGTTGTTCCACAGCAGCAGATAGCCGCGGTCGGAGAGCAGCACCGGGATGGACACCTCGGCGTTGCGCTGCACCAGGTCGATCGTGGCGCCCTTCTGGTCGAGCAGCCCGTGCCGGTGCTGGCCGAGTCCGAAGAGCTTCTCCCCGTCGTAGGCGGCGAAGCGCTGCTCCAGCCGGTGGTAGCCGTTGCCGGTCGGGGTGTACAGCCGGGCACCGGGCCACCAGAAGTGCGCGGGCTGCTCGGAGAGCAGTTCGCTGCCGTCGGCGCGCAGGAAGCGGACGACACCCCGGTCGGTGACCTCGGCGGTGATCGCGCCGTTGACGATCCGTCCGACGGCGCCCTCGGTCTTCACCACGGCCTGCGGCGCGGCCGGCGGCTGCTCGGCCAGGGCGCCCGGCAGGTCGTGCCGCAGCCGGCCGCCGCGTACGGCCCGCACCCGGATCGCGTCCGGGCCCCAGGGCTCCAGCCGCAGGGTCTCCAGGTGGCCGTGCCACTCCAGGGCGCCCTCGCGCTCGCGGAGCACACCGGGGGCCTCGGGCTTCTCCGGCGGGGGGACGGGCAGGGGGTGGTTCACGGACGGCTCCTGGGGGTGCGCGCGGGCAGCGCGGGGCGTGCCGGCGGCGGCTGCGCCGTGGCGTGCGGGATCGGTGGGGGAGAGGGCGCGTGCGGGTGCGCCCGGTGTCCCGGGGATCGGCGATGCGCGCGAGCGGCCCGGTGGAGCGGGTGGTGCGGGCGGGGCGGGCGGCCCCGGCGGTGGTCGGGCGGTGTGTCGGGGGAGGTGTGTCAGGGGGCGGCGGCTGCGGGGCCGCTGGACTCCCGCATGGTGAGGGTGGGACGCAGCAGGGTGAGCCCGGAGGTGTCCTCGCCGCCGGCCTGTGCCATCAGCAGTTCGACGGCGCGGCGCCCCATCTCCTGGGCGGGGATGGAGACCGAGGTGAGCTGCGGCGCCGAGTGCAGGGCCACCTCGTCGGGGCAGATCGCCACGACGGAGACGTCCTCCGGCACGGCCCGCCCGGACTGGCGGAGCTGGCCGAGCAGGTGCGGCAGCGCGGCCTCGTTCTGCACCACGAATCCGGTGGTGTGCGGCCGCTCCTGGAGGATGCGGGAGATCGTGCCGCTGGCGGCCTCGTGGCCGGCCCCGCACGGGCGGTGCAGGTGGCTCAGGCCGCGGGCGGCGGCCTGCTGCCGGAAGCCGGCGAGGGTGCGCTCGGCGAAGCCGGTGTGCCGCCGGTAGACGGACTCGGCGGCGCCGATCAGCGCCACCTCGCGGTGGCCGAGGTCGGCCAGGTGGTCGGCGGCCAGTGCGCCGGTGGCCTCGAAGTCGAGGTCGACGCAGGTGAGCCCGGACGGGTCGGCGGGCAGCCCGATCAGCGCGGCGGCGGCCCCGGTCTGTCGGAGCAGCGGGATGCGCTCGTCCTCCAGTTCGACGTCCATGAGGATCACTGCGTCGGCCAGTCCGCTGGCGGCGATGCGCTTCACCGCGGACGGGCCCTCCTCACTGGTGAGCAGCAGGACGTCGTGGCCGTAGCGGCGGGCCGTGGTGGTGATGGCGATCGCGATCTCCATCATCACCGGTACGAACATGTCGGTGCGCAGCGGGATCATCAGCGCGATCACGTTGGAGCGGTTGCTCGCCAGCGCCCGGGCCCCCGCGTGCGGGTGGTAGCCGAGCTCGGCGATGCTGCGTTCCACCCGCAGCCGGGTCTCCTGCGAGATGGACCGCTTGCCGCTGATGACGTACGAGACCGTGCTCGGGGACACCCCGGCGTGCCGGGCGACCTGGGCGAGCGTGACCATCTGGTGCTCCATCTCGCGACACTGCCGGACGCCCCTGGTGAAGCGCTTCGACAATGTCTGCTGTGCGGCTCGATGCTGTCCTGCCCGGAGAGCTTAGAGAGGCAGATGGACTGTGTCCAGACCCGGTGTCGAAGCGCTTCACCAGCCCGGCCGGGGCGTTACGCCTGTCCGGTCTCGAAGCGGCTGATCCGGTCGCCGTCCACGGTGAAGCGCCAGGCGGTGCGCATCTCGCCCCAGGTGTCGTTGCGGTAGTTGGCGATCAGGGCGAGCCCGCCCTCCTTCTCGGTCTGGACCTCCATGTGGCCCCGCGAGGAGAAGATCTCGCGGTCCGCCCAGGCCGCCAGCGGGCGGTCGGAGCCGTCGTCGGACATGGTGGCGTCCGGTGTGAGCACGGCGAAGAACGCGTTCGGGTCGCCGCCGTTGATCGCGGTGACCAGGGCGCGCACGGCGGGATTGGACAGCTTGGCGGCGGGGATCGTCATCTGTGGGGCTCCTTCGTCCCGGTTCACGGCACGGTGCCGTGCTTTCCAGAGACCACGCGGCCCGGCCGCCCGCCAGCGGCCGTGCGCCGTCCGCGCCCCGCCTCCCCGGTGCGCGGCGCGGGCTGTGCTTTGATCCGCTTCCGGGGGCTGACCGCGGGGAACCGCCGACGGAAGGAGTGCCCTGGATGGGGCCGGCCGAACTGATCGTCCTGACGTTCCCGTACGAGGCCATCACCGCCGAGGCCGCCCGCGCGCTCGGTGCGCTGCGGACGGCCGGGGACATCCGGGTGGTCGACTCCCTGGTGGTCACCCGGCGCGCCGACGGCGCCGTGGACTACACGGAGGTCGGCGAGGTCGAGCACCTGGGCGGGGTGGTCGCCGCCGGCGGCGACCAGCTGCCGCTGATCGGCCCGGCCGACGCCGAGGAGGCCGCCCGGCTGCTGGAGCCGGGCAGCGTCGCGGTGCTGGTGCTCATCGAACACCTATGGGCCAGGAGTGCGGCGGAGGCGCTGGGGGCGGTCGGCGGGCGGATCGCCTCGGGGGTGCGGATCTCCCCGGAGCGGATCGACGAGGCCGTCCGCGCCGCCCGGGCCCGCAGCGCGCGCTGAGCGGCCCGTACGGGTGTGCCGGTGGCTCTGGCCGCAGGGCGGGCGTTCCGCTACGGTGGGTGCATCACCGGTCACCCGGTGCGGTAGCGGCCCGTCCGGCGTTCCCAGTGCAGATAGCCCGCCAGCCAGGCGGTGATGCCGTCGGCGTAGCGCTGTGCGGTGCCGCGCTGTTCCTCGTCCAGTTCCAATTCTCGGAACGCGCAGGGTAGTTCGGCGAGCAGTCGGGCGTAGTCCTCGATCATCAGCTGCGCCTCGGCGAGGACGACCGCACAGGCCTCCTCCGGCGGGCAGGCGCGCTCACGCTGGACGATCATCACGATGTTGTACACGTCCCCGCGGGGTGCCTCCAGCGGGTAGGAGCGGACGTCATTGCTGAACGAGGGGATGTCGGCGGCCACTTGGCGCAGCCGGCGGAGCACCGGATGGTGGAAGGTGCTCTGCGGCACGGTGAAGCCGCCGAGGCGTTCCAGCATGTCGAAGATGGTCTCCATGGCGGCCGTGCCGCGACGGAGCGTCAGATAGCCCTCGCGGTCCGGGATGCGGCCGGAGCGGCGGCCGGCCGCCTCGGCCGGGTGGCTGGCGAAGTACCACTCCCAGTTGGCGGCGGCGCGTGCCCGCCAGCGTCCCGGCATGCCGAGGGTCGACCGTCTCCAGAGGTCGGAGAAGGCCCGTTCGACGTCCGAGGAGCCGTCGGGCAGCGCGCCGTGCAGGATGCCGGTCAGCCGGTCGCAGATCCTGGCGACCTCGGTCGGCCGGTGCCCCAGCTCGCTGTCGAACTGGTCGTCGAAGAGGAAGAAGAAGCCCAGCATGTCGGCGGCGAGCGCGAGTTCGTCCGGCCCGACGGTGGGATGGCTGAGCGCCGCGAGCTCGGCCACCTCCCAGTGGCCGTAGGCGGCGGTGCCGGCGACGTCCGCCAGCGCGCGGTGGCGGTCGAGCCAGGAGCGGTGCCGGGCGGCCGCGTGGGCGTGGTGCCGGCTGCGCCGGTGGGGGAACGGGAAGTCGAGCGAGCTGTCGTCGGACATGGTGCTCCCAGCGCGGTAACTCTCGGGTGTGGTGCGATGCGTGCGCGTCGTGCGGTTGCCTCGATGCTGCTGCTGATACTGGGACGTAACGAAGATCGACTGTGTCGTCCGGCCCGGCAGATTACCCGATCGGATCATCAGATGGCATGCGCACCAGGGCATTTGCCCCTCGTGTTGTGGCTCAACCATGGGCCGCCACCGGTGCCTGCACGAATGCCGCCCGCGCGGGCGCACGCGGCGCTAGGGTCGTGAACGGAACGAGGATCGGAAGAGGCGGAGGTCACGGCGGTGGCGGCAGATCAGAACGGCCCGGTCGGACAGGAGCACGGCAACCCGCCGACCGAGGAGACCCTGCGCGAGCGCGACGCCGAGCTGCGTGCCGCCGACGAGGCGGTCGCCCGGCTGTGCCGCAAGTTCGCCGCCGGCGGCACCGAGATCGGCGAGGTGCTGCTCTACTCCGGCCCCGGCGGCATGGGCAAGACCTCCCTGCTGCACCGCGTCCGCCGCCTCGCCAAGCTCCAGCCCGAGTGCACCGTGCTCTTCGCCCGCGGCGGCGAGCGCCAGCGCAACGAGCCGTTCCGCGTCCTGCGCCAGCTGCTCCAGCCCGTCCTCGGCGCCCTCCCCGACGGCGAGAAGGAGGAGGTCTTCGGCAACTGGTACGGCATCGTCGGCCCCGCCATCGGCCTCGTCCCGCCCTCCGACGAGCTCGAGCCGCTCGACCCGCAGGGCGTCCGCGACGGCCTCGACTTCGTCTTCACCCAACTCGCCCCGCGCCGCGCCCCGTTGGTCATGGTCGTCGACGACCTGCACTGGGCCGACCAGGAGTCGCTCAACTGGCTCGCCGCCTTCGCCGTCCGCTCCCGCGAACTGCCCGTGCTCCTCGTCCTCGCCTTCCGCGACGAGTTCGACCACAAGGCCCAGGGGCTGCGCCACCAGATCGAGTCCATCGCCCACCACCGCCACGAACTGCGCCGCCTCACCCCCGACACGGTCGCCGACCTCGTCCGCGCCGACCTCGGCGGCGACGCCGAGGACGCCTTCTGCCGCCAGGTCTGGGCCGTCACCGGCGGCACCCCGTACGAGGTCGTCTCGCTGCTCAGGGAGGTCCGCGACCAGGCCCTGGAGCCCAGCGAGGAGAACGCCCGCAAACTGCACGACCTCGCCGCCGCGGCCCGCGGCGAGACCCTCCAGCACTGGCTCGACAAGCTCGGCCCGACCACCCTGCGGTTCGCCTGGGCCGCCGCGCTGCTCGGCACCGACATCCGGCAGAGCCTCGCCGCCACCATCTCCGCCCAGGGCCCCGAGCAGGCCGAGGAGTCGGTGCGCCAGCTGCGCCGCCAGCGGGTCCTCACCAGCCAGCCCAACGGGCGCCTGGAGTTCGTCCACCCGCTGATCGGCACCTCGATCTACCTCACCATGCCCGCCGGCACCAAGACCGCCATGCACGGCATCGCGGCCGCCGCCATCGAGAACGCGGGCGGATCGATGCTCGCCGCCTCCCGCCACCTGCTGGAGGTGCACTGCGAGGGCGACGACGCGATCGTCCGCAAACTCCGCAAGGCCGCCCAGGAACACCTCGCGATCGGCGCACCCGACGCCGCCAAGCGCTGCCTGGAGCGCGCCCTCAACGAGCCGCCGGACGAGGACGTCCGCGCCGAGGTGATCTACGAGCTCGGCTGCTCCGCCCTGCTCACCGACCCGGCCGCCACCGTCAACCAGCTCAGCCTCGCCCTCGATCCGGAGAGCGGCCTGCGCCCGGAGCTGAGGGTCGACGCCACCTTCCGGCTCTCCGAGGCGCTCGCCCACGCGGGCGAGCTGACCCGCGCCGCCGCGCTCTGCCAGGAGGAGGCCGACCGCACCCCGCCCGGGCCCGACCGGCTGCGGCTGCAGGCCGCCCACTTCATGTGGGCCGCCTTCCGGCGCGACGAGGAGGACGCCCTCGGCCGCTCGCGCCGCCTGCAGGAGCTCTCCGACTCGCTCACCGGCCGGGACAGCGCCGAGCGGGCCCTGCTCGCCATGCGCGCCTGGGACCTCACCCTCCGCGGGGAGTCCGCCGTCGGCGCCGTCGAGCTCGCCGACCGGGCCCTGGTCAACGGCCGGCTGCCGGGGGAACTCGGCTGGACGGCCACCACCTGGGGCTTCGAACTGCCCGCCCTGATCGGCCTCACCCTCACCTACACCGACGAACTCAACCGCGCCGAACGGCTCTTCTCCGACGCCATCATGGAGTTCGAGGTGGCCGGCTGGAGCGGCGCCCACCGCGGCTTCGCCTACTTCCTGATGGGGCTCGTCCGGTTCCGCCGCGGATTCCTGCTGGAGGCCGAGGACTTCCTCCGCCGCGGTCTGCGGATCTCCGAGCGGATCGCCCCCGACCTGCCGCTGCAGTGGGACATCGTCGGCGTCCTCGCCGACACCCTGCTCGCCCGCGGCCGCGTCCAGGAGGCCTGGGAACTCGCCCAGCAGTACCGCTTCGGGCCGCCCTACCACCCCACCGCCATGGTGCTGCCCGACGCACCCACCCTCTACGGCAAGCTGCTGCTGGCCCGCGGCGACCGCGCCGAGGCCGTCGAGGTCCTCACCGAGGCCGGCCGACAGCTCGACGACCGCGGCCGCTACAACACCGTCTGGGCACCCTGGGCGAGCCACCTGGCGCTCGCCGTCGCCCCCGACGACCAGGACGCCTCCCGCAAGCTCGCCCAGGACGCCGTCGAACGCGCCCGGCACTTCGGCTCGGCCTCCGCGATCGGCACCGCCCTGCGCCTGCAGGCCGCCGTCAACGAGGGCCCGGTCGGCGTCGAGCTCCTGGAGGAGGCGGTCGCCGTGCTCGGCCAGTCCCCGGCCGGCCACGAGCACGCCCACGCCCTGATCGACCTCGGCGCCGCCCTGCGCCGCGGCGGCCGCCTGGTCGACGCCGGCGAATACCTCTACCAGGGCATGGAGCTCGCCCAGCAGTGCGGCGCCGACGGCCTGGCCGCCCGCGCCCGGCGCGAGCTCGCCGTCTCCGGGCTGCGCCCCAACCGGCTGCGCACCCTCTCCAAGGACGCCCTCAGCCAGCACGAGTGGGAGGTCGCCGAACTCGCCGTCCGCGGCCTGCCGCCGCAGCGGATCGCCGAGGACCTCGACCTGCCGCTGAGCCTGGTGCACCGCCGGCTGGCCGCCGTGCACCGCAAGGCGGGCACAGGCCCCGAGGGCCTGGCCGCCGCCCTCGGGCTCCCCGACCGGGACACCGACACCGGCGACTGACCCAGGGCTTGTCCGACGATTCGCGTCGCATCGGCGCGCAGCGTCGGGCGCCCGCCCGGGCGTGCCGCCGCATCGGCCTCGTACCGGACGTACTGGGGCGGTGCGGCGGCGCGTCCGGGCGGGATGACCGGCGTTGCGTGCGCGGCGGGAATCGTCGGGCAAGCCCTTGGTCCGCCCGGCCGCCGTGGCCGACAGGGGCACGCAGGGCGCAGCAGCGCCGTGCGGGGCCCCGGTCGGGCTAGGCTGCTCCCGGGGCGACAAGATCGCTCAGAATCGAACAGATGTCGAGGTGAGGCGGACGCGGAGCCGCTTCGGTGAGGAGCACGCCATGGCGGCATCGGCACAGGCCACCGAGGTACGGCGACGGCCCTTCGAGCCCAGCGGCGCCGGCGCCGCGATCGAGCAGTGGACCCTGCGCAACGGACCGCTCGAGGCCACCGTCCTCACGCTCGGCGCCACCCTCCACTCCCTCACCGCGCCCGACCGTTCCGGCACCCCGGGCCAGATCCTGCTCTCCACCGACGAACTGCCGCTGATCCTCGGCGCGGCCCGCCACTACGGCACCACGGTCGGCCGCTACGCCAACCGGATCGCCGACTGCCGGATCACCGTCGACGGCGAGGACCACCCGCTGGCCCCCACCGGCAACGGCGTCACCCTGCACGGCGGCCCGGACGGCTTCGCGCACCGCGTCTGGGACGCCGAGGAGATCCCCGGCGGCGTCCGGCTCCGCCTGCACAGCCCGGACGGCGACCAGGGCTTCCCCGGCGCCCTGGACGTCACCGTCTCCTACACCCTCTCCGCCGACGCCGTGACCATCGACTACCACGCGGTCACCAACAAGCCCACCGTGGTCAACCTGACCAACCACGCCTACTTCAACCTCGCCGGCGAGGGCAACGGCGACGTCCTCGGCCACCTGCTCACCGTCGACGCCGACCACTACACCCCGGTGGACGCCCGGCAGATCCCGCTCGGCCCGTACGAGCCGGTGGCCGGCACCCCGTTCGACTTCACCACCGCCCGGCCGATCGGCAAGGGCATCACCGAGGACCACCCGCAGGTCGTGGCCGCCCGCGGCTACGACCACAACTGGGTGCTGCGCGACCGCCCGGCCGACGGCAGCCCGAGCCGCGCGGCCCTGCTGGAGGACCCGGAGAGCGGCCGCACCCTGGAGGTGCTGACCACCGAGCCCGGCATCCAGGTCTACACCGCCAACGGCTTCCGCGGCGCCGTCACCGGCGCCCGCGGCGTGCCCTACGGCCCCTACTCCGGCGTCGCACTGGAGACCCAGCACCACCCCGACTCGCCGCACCAGCCCGGCTACCCCTCGACCGAGCTGCGCCCGGGGGAGGAGTTCCGCTCGACCACCGTGCTGCGCCTCTCGGCCGCCTGACCGCGGTGGCCGCCTGACAGCCATTGCTGCAAGCGCCGCAACGACGGCCCGTACCGCCCGGAAGCCCCGGCCGGTGCGGGCCGTCGGCGTTCCTGCCGTGAACTGGCAGAACGCGGCGGTGTGCGGCTGCGGTGGGGGTTCGCGGGCCGGCAACTCGGAGGACACGTGGATGTAACGATCCGGGCGAGCTTGCAGAAAGTTGCTGCAAGGGCTTTCAGGTTGCCTTTCGGCGCTGTTACGTTCCTCCCCAAGCCCGACGGCCGCAACGGCGCAGTCGGCACGGGACAGCCATTATGCGCGGTCCTCCACCAATTCGGGCACCCCCACCTTCCTAGGAGTTCTCATGCGGCGTGGCATTGCGGCCTCCGCACTCGTTGCGGCCCTTGCGGTTTCTCTTGCAGCCTGCGGCAGCAGCGGCTCCGGCTCGGACGCCAAGGGCGACGGCGGTCCGGTCACCATCACCTACTGGGACACCTCCAACGCCACCAACGAGGCTCCGACCTACCAGGCGCTCGTCCAGAAGTTCGAGGCCGCCAACCCGAACATCAAGGTCAACTTCGTCAACGTGCCGTTCGACCAGGCGCAGAACAAGCTGCAGACCGCCATGGGCGCCAAGGGCGCGCCGGACGCGTTCCGCGCCGAGGTCGGCTGGACCTCCGCCTTCGCCAAGGCCGGCTTCCTGGAGCCGCTGGACGGCACCCCGGCGCTCCCCGACGCCTCCGCCTTCCAGCCGAGCCTGATCCAGCAGGCCAAGTACGACGGCAAGACCTACGGCGCGCCGCTGGTCACCGACACCCTCGGCCTGCTCTACAACAAGGACCTGTTCGCCAAGGCCGGCATCACCAAGGCCCCCGCGACCTGGGACGAGCTGAAGGCCGACGCCGCGCTGCTCAAGGAGAAGGCCGGCGTGGACGGCTTCTTCATGCGGGCCGGCGACGGCTACTACGCCATGCCGTTCCTGTTCGGCGAGGGCACCGACATGGTGGACGCCAAGAACAAGAAGATCAGCGTCAACTCGCCGGAGGCCGTCAAGGCCGTCGAGACCTACAAGTCGATGTTCACCTCGCCCGGCACCGTCAAGGCCGACGTGACCACCGACTCGTACGCCCACATGATGGACGCCTTCAACACCGGCAAGGTCGCGATGATCATCCAGGGCCCCTGGGAGATCACCAACATCTACAAGGGCGCGGCGTTCAGCAACAAGGCCAACCTGGGCATCGCCCCCGTCCCGGCCGGCTCCACCGGCAAGGCCGGCGCCCCGACCGGCGGCCACAACGTCTCCGTCTACGCCGGCTCCGACGCCGCCCACAAGGCCGCTGCCGAGAAGCTCGCCGCGTTCCTGACCTCGGCCGAGAGCCAGACCACCCTCGCGCTGAAGAACTCCACCCTGCCGACCCGCGGTGACGCCTTCACCGCCGAGGTCAAGGCCAACCTGGGCATCGCGGGCTACCAGGCCATCCTGAGCTCCGCCCAGCCGCGGCCCGAGCTGCCCGAGTACTCCTCGCTGTTCGCCTCGATCGGCACCAACCTCGGCAAGATCGTCCAGGGCCAGGCCGACACCAAGGCCGGCCTCGACGCCACCGCCGTCGACTACGCGAAGCTCCTCCCCGGCTTCGCCAAGTAAGACCCACGGCCGCCCGGCCCACCCCTGGTGGGCCGGGCGGCCGTCGGCCACCCCCGTACGAAGACCCAGTCGCCGACGCGAGGCGGCGGACCTCCCGAAAAGGTGTCAACAATGGCAGTCGCCGTGCAGGGCGCTCCCGGCAAGAGCAGCCGCGGCCGCGAACCGCGTCCGGGCCTCGTGCAGCGCCTCAAGCTCTCGTACAGCAAGTACTGGTACGCCTACGCCATGATCGCGCCGGTCGTGATCGTGCTCAGCGTGCTGGTCGGCTACCCGCTCGTGCGCGGCGTCTACCTGACGCTCACCGACGCCACCAGCCTCAACACCGGCCGCCAGATCGGCGTCAACCACATCCCGGACAGCTTCAAGTTCGTCGGCCTGCACAACTACGCCGACGTGCTGTGGGGTCCGGGCTCGTACGACCGCTTCTGGTCGCACTTCGTGTGGACGATCGCCTGGACGGCCATCTGCGTCCTCCTGCACTACACCATCGGCCTCGCCCTCGCCCTGCTGCTCAACCAGAAGCTCCGCGGCCGCGGCCTCTACCGCATGCTGCTGATCCTGCCCTGGGCCGTGCCGACCTTCGTCACGGTCTTCTCCTGGCGCCTGATGCTCGCCGACGGCGGCGCGATCAACGCCGTCCTCGGCTCCGTCGGCCTGCCCGAGCCCGGCTGGCTCTCCGACCCGTTCGCGCAGAAGGCCGCCGCCATCGCGGTCAACACCTGGGTCGGCGTCCCGTTCATGATGGTCTCCCTGCTCGGCGGCCTGCAGTCCATCCCGGCCGAGCTCTACGAGGCCGCCGAGATGGACGGCGCCTCCCCGTGGCAGCGCTTCCGCTACGTCACCCTGCCGGGCCTGCGCACCGTCAGCAGCACCGTCGTCCTGCTCGGCGTGATCTGGACCTTCAACCAGTTCGCCGTCATCTTCCTGCTGTTCGGCAACGGCGCCCCCGACGCCCAGATCCTGGTCACCTGGGCCTACCGCCTCGGCTTCGGCCAGATGCCCCGCGACTACGCGGTGTCCGCCACCTACGGCGTACTGCTGCTCTCGCTCCTGATCGTCTTCACCAGCTTCTACCGCCGTTGGCTCGCCCGCAACGAGCAGGCGAACGGCTGAGCGCCGCGCGCATCCAGCAGACCAGCGACATCCACGAGGCAGGTACCCGATGACCACCACCACCGAACGACCGGCCGCCCGCTCCTCGGCCGCCCACGCCGCCCGGCCGGCGAAGGTCCGCAGCCGTGAGCAGCGCAGCCCGATCGCCACCGCGCTCAGCCACCTCGCACTGATCACGGCCAGCCTGATCGCGCTCTTCCCCGTCGTCTACATCGCCTACATCTCGCTGGGCCCCGACGACATGGACTACCTGCACCCCGGTGAGATCCTCGGCAAGGCGACCCTGTCGAACTACACCAAGGTGCTCAACGAGACCGACTTCTTCAGCTGGTTCGGCAACTCGGTGATCGTCGCCGGCGGCACCACCGTCGTCGGCGTCATGCTCGCCGCCAGCACCGGCTACGCCGTCTCCCGGATGCGCTTCGCCGGCCACAAGCAGCTGATGTGGACGCTGCTGGTGACCCAGATGTTCCCGATCGCCGTGCTGATCGTGCCGATGTACTACATCCTGTCCAACCTCCAGCTGCTGGACAGCTACCTCGGCCTGATCCTGGTCTACTCGGGCACCACCGTGCCGTACTGCGCCTGGCTGCTCAAGGGCTACTTCGACACCATCCCGGTGGAGATCGACGAGGCCGGCCGGGTCGACGGGCTCTCCCCGTTCGGCACCTTCTGGCGGCTCATCCTGCCGCTGGCCCGCCCGGGCCTGGCCGTCGCCGCCTTCTACTCCTTCCTCACCGCCTGGGCCGAGGTCGCGTTCGCCTCGACCTTCATGCTCAGCTCGGACAAGTACACGCTCGCGGTGGGCCTGCAGTCCTTCATCAGCGAGCACGACCACCAGTGGGGCCTGATGGCCACCACCTCGGTGCTGATCGCGCTGCCCGCCGCGCTGGTGTTCTACCTCGTCCAGCGCCACCTGGTCACCGGCCTGACCGCCGGTGCCGCGAAGTCCTGACCGCCGACGTGGCCGCCCGGGCACGGCGGTCGGTCCGCCGACCGCCGCCGCCCGGCCGAACCCCCACCGAGGCCCACGGGCCGACGTACCGTCAAACACGCTCTGTTCGCCGCGAATCCCCAAGGGATGACTGACCAATGACCCAGAACCTGGCCGGCGCCTCCCGGCCCGCCCCCGTTCCCGCCGCCGAGCCGATCGCAGCGAGTGCGGGCGCGTCCAGAGGCTGGTGGCGGGACGCGGTCATCTATCAGGTGTACCCGCGCAGCTTCGCCGACTCCAACGGCGACGGCATGGGCGACCTGCCGGGCATCCGCAGCCGCCTGCCCTACCTGCGCGACCTCGGCGTCGACGCGGTCTGGCTCTCCCCGTTCTACGCCTCCCCGCAGGCCGACGCCGGCTACGACGTCTCCGACTACCGCGCGGTGGACCCGATGTTCGGCACCCTGCTGGACGCCGACGGCCTGATCCGCGACGCCCACGAGCTCGGCCTGCGGATCATCGTCGACCTCGTCCCCAACCACTCCTCCGACCAGCACGAGTGGTTCCAGCGCGCGCTGCGCGAGGGCCCCGGCTCCCCGCTGCGCGACCGCTACCACTTCCGCCCCGGCAAGGGCGAGAACGGCGAGCTGCCGCCGAACAACTGGGAGTCGATCTTCGGCGGCCCGGCCTGGACCCGCTCCGTCAACCCGGACGGCACCCCCGGCGAGTGGTACCTGCACCTGTTCGCCCCGGAGCAGCCCGACTTCAACTGGGAGAACCGGGCCGTCGCCGACGAGTTCCGCTCGATCCTGCGCTTCTGGCTGGACATGGGCGTCGACGGCTTCCGGATCGACGTCGCGCACGGCATGGTCAAGCAGGCCGGCCTGCCCGACATCGGCGCAGGCGACCAGCTGAAGCTGCTCGGCAACGACGTGATGCCCTTCTTCGACCAGGACGGCGTCCACGAGATCTACCGCGACTGGCGCAAGATCCTCGACGAGTACCCGGGCGAGCGCATCGGCGTCGCCGAGGCCTGGACCCCGACCGTCCAGCGCACCGCCAACTACGTCCGCCCCGACGAGCTGCACCAGGCCTTCAACTTCCAGTACCTGGGCACCTCCTGGGACGCCGCCGAGCTGCGCGAGGTCATCGACGTCTCGCTCGACTCGATGCGCCCGGTCGACGCCCCCACCACCTGGGTGCTCTCCAACCACGACGTCACCCGGCACGCCACCCGCTTCGCCAACGAGCCGGGCCAGGGCACCCAGATCCGCACCGCCGGCGACCGCGAGCTCGGCCTGCGCCGCGCCCGCGCCGCCAGCCTGCTGATGCTGGCGCTGCCCGGCTCCGCCTACGTCTACCAGGGCGAGGAGCTCGGCCTGCCGGACGTCACCGACCTGCCGGACGAGGTCCGCCAGGACCCGTCCTTCTTCCGGGCCTCCGGCCAGGACGGCTTCCGCGACGGCTGCCGGGTGCCGATCCCGTGGTCCGGCACCGAGGCCCCGTACGGCTTCGGCCCCAACGCCGGCGGCCCGAGCTGGCTGCCGCAGCCCGCCGAGTGGGCCGGGCTGAGCGTCGAGGTCCAGACCGGCGACCCGACCTCCACCCTGGAGCTCTACCGCTCCGCGCTGGCCGTCCGCCGCGCGCACCCCGCGCTCGGCGCCGGCACCGAGGTGACCTGGCTGGAGGCGCCCGAGGGCGTGCTGGCCTTCCGCCGGGACAGCGCGCAGGGCTCCTTCGTCTGCACCTCCAACACCACCGGTGCGCCGGTCCGGATCGCGGCTCCCGGACGTATCCTGCTGTCCTCCGCGGACACCGAGGCCGCGGACGGCGAGATTCTGCTGGCAGCGGACAGCACCGTATGGTGGGCGGTCTGAGATGGTTGCAATAGGCTCTGGGATCGTGACTACGGCGCGACTCTCGGACATCGCGGCGCAGGCGGGGGTCAGTGAAGCCACCGTCAGCCGCGTACTCAACGGCAAGGCGGGCGTCTCCGCGACCACCCGCCAGACCGTACTGGCCGCCCTCGACGTACTCGGGTACGAGAGGCCCACCCGGCTGCGGCAGCGCAGCGCGGGTCTGATCGGCCTGATCATCCCGGAGCTCAACAACCCGATCTTCCCGGCGCTCGCGCAGGTGATCGAGCAGGTGCTCAGCCGGCACGGCTACACGCCGGTCCTGTGCACCCAGACCCCCGGTGGCTCCACCGAGGACGAACTCGTGGAGCTGCTGGTGGAGCGGGGGGTGGCCGGCATCGTCTTCGTCTCCGGCCTGCACGCCGACACCACGGCCGACCACGAGCGGTACAACAAGCTGATCGGCCGCCAGGTGCCGTTCGTGATGATCAACGGCTACAGCGAGCGGATCGCCGCGCCGTTCATCTCGCCGGACGACCGGGCAGCGATGTGGATGGCCGTCCAGCACCTGGTCGAGCTCGGACACACGAAGATCGGCCTCGCGATCGGGCAGCGGCGCTTCGTGCCGGTGCTCCGGAAGGTCGAGGGCTTCCGGGCGGCAGTGCAGGAACTCCTCGGGCTGACCGAGGAGGAGGCCGACGGCTGGGTCCACCACACGCTGTTCAGCGTGGAGGGCGGGCACGCCGCGGCCGGTGTGCTGCTCGACAAGGGTTGCACCGCGATCGTCTGCGGCAGCGACATGATGGCGCTCGGCGCGATCCGCGCGGCCCGGCAGCGCGGGCTGTCCGTGCCGCAGGACGTCTCGGTGGTCGGGTTCGACGACTCGCCGCTGATAGCGTTCACCGAGCCGCCGCTGACCACCATCCGTCAGCCGGTGGAGGCCATGGCCACCGCCGCCGTCGACGCCCTCCTCGAGGAGGTCGGCGGAAACCCCGCGCAGCGCGCGGAGTTCATGTTCCAGCCGGAGCTCGTGATGCGCGGCTCCACCGGCGCCAGCGTGCGCTGACCCCCCGCCGAGCCCACCGGGCGGCGGCACACCCGTACGGCCCCGGAGAGCCCTCTCTCCGGGGCCGCAGCCGTCCCTGGGGGTCCCGCGCCCCAGCGATTGTCCCGGTGCCCCTGGTGGTTGCCCGGGGCCGTCAGACGATCCCTCAGCCCTCTTCGACGGTGCGGTGCGGCCGGGCGGTGCGTTCGGCGTCGGCGGCATCGCCGGTGCGGGCCTCGGTGCGCCGGCTGCGGGCCAGGTAGTCGCGGACGACGAGCTCGACCGCGTCCTGCGGGTTGCCCGCTCCGGCGGCCAGCATGACCTCGATCGCCAGATCGGCGTCCAGTGTGACGGTGACCTTCGCTGCCATGGCGACTCCTCAACTCCGGGGGAGCGTCAGCCTATCCGGGCGGGAAAGCGGGAAGCGGGAAAGCGGGCAGGCCGAAGCCCCGGAGCGGCGGAAGGCTGCTCCGGGGCGTCGGTCGGGAGAGGGGCGCCCGGGCCGTGGGACCCAGTCACGGCTTCGGGCGCCTGGCTCCGGCGTACGGGACGCCGGGGCGGGGGTGGATCAGACCCGGCCGGCGAAGTCCGGCGCCCAGTTGGCGATGGTCTGGACGCGCACACCGGCGCGCGGGTTGGCCGCCTCGACGTACTTGCCGTCGCCGATGTACATGGCGACGTGGTGCACGCCCGAGTTGGCGCCGTTGTTGGACCAGAACAGCAGGTCGCCCGGCTGCAGGTTGTCCAGCGAGACGCGGGTCGAGTAGTCGGCCTGGTCGGCGGCGATGCGCGGGACGGAGATGCCCGCGGCGCGCAGCGCGGCCTGGGTGAGGCCGGAGCAGTCCCAGCCGCCGTTGCCGGTGCCGCCGTAGATGTAGGCCTGGCCCACCTTGGAGAGCGCGAAGTTGACCGCGGCGGCCTTGGAGCCGGTGGCCTTCGCGGCCGTGGTGGTGGTGCTCGCCTTGACCGCGGTGGCCGGGGCGGCCTGCGCCCTGGCCGGGGCGGCCTGGGTGGCGCCGGTGCCGAGCGACAGCTTCTGGCCCGGGTAGATGGAGTGCGGACCGTTCTTCAGGACCGACTTGTTGATCTCGTAGAGCTTCTGCCAGCCGCCCTGGACGTGGTTGCGCTCGGCGATGGTCGACAGCCAGTCGCCGGCCCGGACGGTGTAGGTGCCGCCGTGGTTCCAGCGGTTCTGCTGCCAGGACTTCTTGCCCTGCCAGGCCTTGCCGTCCTGGGAGGTGCCGGCGGAGGCGGTGGAGCCGCTGCTCGCGGTGGTGGAGCCGGTGCTCGGCGCGGCCGGGGCGGCCGGCTTGGCGGCCGTGCTGCTGCCGGTCGAGGCGGTGGTGGTGGAGGACGAGCCGCCGGGGTTGATCTCCGGGGCCGGGCCGCCCTTGGTCAGGCCGGCCTTGACCGAGCAGACGGGCCAGGCGCCGGGGCCCTGGACGGCCAGGACCTTCTCGGCGATGGCGATCTGCTGGTCCTTGGTGGCGAGGTCGGCGCGGGCGGCGTAGGCGGTGCCGCCGAAGGAGGACCAGGTGCTGTTGGTGAACTGGAGGCCGCCGTAGAAGCCGTTGCCGGTGTTGATGTGCCAGTTGCCGGTGCTCTCGCACTGGGCGACCTTGTCCCAGGTGGCGACCGAGGCGGCGGAGGCGGTGCCGGCGGCGAGGGACGGGATCGACAGACCGATGCCGACGACGCCGGTGGTGGCGAGAATGCGGCGGCCGCGCTTGGAGTTGATGGACAGCATGAAGGAGCGTTCCTCTCCCACGCCTGCGAGGTGAGCTGTCGGATTCGGGCTGGAGTTGCCCGGCCGCCCGCGCGGAGGCAGCGGTCTTTCCGCTGTTTCCGCGCGCGCGGCTTCACCCCAAGCCGAGGAACGGCGCATGGCCGTTCCCGGGCGACTTACCTGGTTCCCCCGCCCCTGCCGAAGTGCGTTTCGCATTGCCAGTCGGACCGCCGGCAGGACTCGGCGTTCGGGCCAACTGGGTCCGTGTGACCACGAACGTGGGAGGACATTAGACAGAGTTAAGTTCAAACCGCAAACATGTGTGATGCCGATCACAGTCGATCTTGAATGAATTCATGATCGATTCTTCGGTGTGATCGTGATCGAATTCGGCCGCTTCTGCGCAAAACTCTTGGGTCGAAACGGGCTTGTTTATGCTTCAGGCGTCGGGCCCGGGCGGGGCCCGGGGGAGGGGTGGGCCGATCATGGAGCACGGTGACGGGATGCCCGAAGGGGTGCCGCGGCGGGCGGGCTCGCACCGTCGCCCGGGGCGCCGCCGGCTGCTCGGCTGGATCGCCGCGCCGGTCGCCGCCGCAGCGGTCGGCGGCGGGGAGTTGGCCCGCCGGGCGCTCGCCGCTCCGGCCGCCCCGCCGCCGGCCTCCGCGGCACCCTCCGCGGGCCCTGCAGGGGCCTCTGCCGGGCACGCGCACGCCGCCCCGGCCCCGGCCGAGCCCTCGCCTTCCCCGGTCGATCTGACGGGCCGCCGTTGGTCGGACGCGGCCGGCTGGGGCGGCGCCGTACCCGGCTCGAAGAGCGCCGTGCGGATCGCCGACCGGGTGCTGCTGGACGTGGACGCCGCGGTCGGCTCGCTGCTCGTGGAGCCGGGCGGTTCGCTGGTCTTCGCCCCCGGGCGCAGCGTCGCGCTGGCCTCGGCGGGCAGCGTCGAGGTGCGCGGCACCCTGGTGCTGGCCCCCGCGGACGGCTCCGTGCACGCCCTGAGATTTCCATCTGTGGACGAACGATCCTTCCGGGGCGGCGGCATGACGGTGGTGGAGGGGGACACCGGCCTCTGGGTCACCGGCTCCGGCTACCTGCGACTGGACGGCGCCGCCAAGACCGCGTGGGTGCGGGCCGCGGCCGCGCTGAAAGCCGGCGCCATCGAGCTGCAGCTGGCCGAGCCGCCGACCGGCTGGCAGCCCGGCGACGAGCTCGCCGTCACCCCGACCGGACCCCCCGACGAGGACGACTTCTCCACCCGGTACGATCTGTGCACGATCAGACGGATCGACGGCCGCACCGTCACGCTGACCGCACCCCTGGCGCACGCCCACCCGCGCGTCGCGGTCGGCGGCGGCGTCACCGCGGGCGCCGAGGTGCTCAACCTGACCCGCAGCGTGCGGATCGAGGGCACCCCCCGCGGTCGTACCCACGTCCACCTGACCAGCTCCCGGCGGGCCGACGTCCGGCACGCCGCCCTCCGCTGGGTCGGCCCCCGCAAGGCGGGCAAGGAGACCTGGAACGGCACCCCGGTCACCGAGCCGGTCCTCGGCCGGTACGGGCTGCACTTCCACATGCTCGGCGACGCCTCCCGCGGCACGGCCGTCGAGGGCGTCGTCGTCCGCGACGCCGGCAGCCACGCCTTCGTCCCGCACGCCAGCCACGGCATCACCTTCCGCAGCTGCATCAGCCACGACACCTGGGAGGACGCCTACTGGTGGGACGGGCCGACGGACACCCGCACCCCGCAGGAGCCGTCCGACGACATCGCCTACGAGTCCTGCGTGGCCTCCCGCACCGTGTACGAGCCCGTCCCGCGCGGCTACCGGCTCACCGGCTTCTCGCTCGGGGCGGGCACCGGCGGCACCGCCCGCGACTGCGTGGCGGTCGGCGTCCAGGGCGCCGCCGGCGCCTCCGGCTACGAGTGGCCGGAGACCAGCGAGGGCGTCTGGACCTTCGAACGCTGCCTCGCCCACAACAACCTGCAGAACGGGATCTTCGTCTGGTTGAACGCCCGCCACCACCACACCGTCGACCGTTTCGTGGCCTACCACAACGGCGGCTGGGGCATCGAGCACGGCGCCTACCTCAACGACTTCGACTACACCTCCGGCGTGCTGTACGGCAACGCCGCCGGGGGAGTGGCCGTGCACGCCCTCGGCCGCGACAAGGGCACCGTCTTCGACGGCATGCTCATCGACGCCGCAGGGCAGTCCGACTGCGCCGTCGCCACCGCCAAGCATCAGCTCGCCGGAACGACGGTGACGATCGGCCGGAGCCGCCTGACGGGCTACCGGAAGGCCGGAGTGGCCTTCCGTGCCGCCCCCGACGGCGAGCCGGACGACATCGCGGTGCTCGACTGTTCCTTCGGCGGCAACGAGGTCTGGCTGGACCCGCAGTCCCCGCCGCCCACCCGGATCGTGCTGCGCAGGGCCGGCGAGCGTCAGGCCGTGCGGCTGGAGCCGGGCGCCGGCAAACCGCAGTGGAACGCGGCGGCGGCACCCGTCGCCGTGGACGGCCCGCCCCGTGCCGTCAGCACCCCCTCGATCCGGCTCGCGGACGCCGCGGCGCCCACCCGGCGGCTGCCCGTCTGAGGTGCGGGTCCGACGCGGACCTCCCTTTCGTGCGGATCCGGTGAGGGTCGCGCAGGTTCGGTGTGCATGTGCGGGCATGGCGAAGGGCCCCGACCGCTCCGGTCGGGGCCCTTCGCCCGTGCTCACTGCTCGGCCGCGGGCTCCTCGGCCTCGGCGGCCTGCTCCTGCTCCTGCTCCTCGACCGGCGCCGGCGCGGGCAGCGCGGCCAGGTACGTGGAGGCGATCAGCTGGCCGACGGCCGGGTAGGCGCCCAGCGGCGCGGCGCTCGGGCAGCCGGTCTCCTCGGCGGCGGTCGCCAGCAGCTCCGAGTCGGCCTCCGGGCCGATCACCAGCGGAGCCAGCGCGGGACGCTGCGAACCCGTGGCCTTCAGGTGGTCCACCGCGGCGGCCACCGAGCCGGGCACGTCCAGTGCCGCGGCCACCACCGGCACCGCGAGGCGGGCGGCCAGCAGCACGCCGGTGATCCCGGCCGCGGCAGCGGCCTCCTCACCGCCGGACACGGTCAGCACCACGCCGTCGGCGGAGGTCGCGATGGCGAACAGCCGGGCGCGGTCGGCGCGGGCCAGACCGGCCTCGGAGAGGCGGACGTGGACGGCCTCGGCGAGCAGCGGGTGCGGGCCCAGCGGATCGGTCACCGGGGAGCCGGCGCCGGCCGCGACCTCGTGCAGCTCCGTCAGGAAGCCGTGCGGGCCGGGCAGCAGCGGGACGACGATCGGCGGCGGCGCGCCGTTGCCGGCGGCCATGGCCAGCAGGCCGGCGACGGTCGGGGCGTCCTCCGCCTCGTCCGCGAGGTAGCCGGCGGCGATCTCGATGCCCGGCTGCTCGCCGCGCACGATGGAGAGCAGCTCGTCGACGATCGGGCGGGCCTCCGGGCCGGCCGTGGCCGGCACGGCCAGCAGCAGGGCCGGGGAGCCGGCCGGGACCTCGGGGCGCTCGGGACGGCGGTGGCGCCCCCGCGCACGGGAGCCTGGCGTACGGACGGGCAGTGGCGCGCCCGGGATGGCTGCGGTGCTCATGGCGGAGATCGTAGGACATTCCGGGGTCCGGACTGCAGTCGACTCCCGTGAGGGGTTGGTGGTGACGGCGCAACCCCGGACATAAGCGCGCAAAGCTCTACGCCGTGCGCCGGATGCCCGCGTGACGCGGCTCACAGTGGCTGATGTGACTGCGCGTAAGCTCCGATACGAAGGTTGAGGATCGACGGGCCGCAGGGCCGCCCGCACCCACCGTGATCGTCCCGGTGGACCTCTGGGTCGGCTTGCCCTGGTTTGCCCAGATTGATGCACCCGGATTCGACGCTACTGATGGGTCAAATGCACGCGCTTTGTCCCGTGCTGATGCACGTGCAGGCCAGCTATCATCACGTCAAGTGAGGCGAACGCCAGGCTTTGGGAGAAGACCATGGGTGACACGTACAACGGCATGGCGGCGACGGACCTCGATGGGGTGGTCTGGCAGAAGAGCCGGCACAGCAACTCGCAGGGCAACTGCGTCGAGTTCGCGGCCCTCCCGGGCGGCGAGGTCGCCGTGCGCAACTCCCGTTTCCCGGACGGGCCCGCGCTCATCTACACCCGTGCCGAGATAGCCGCACTGCTCCTCGGGGCGAAAGACGGGGAGTTCGACCACCTGGCGACCTGACGGGGCGCCGGCCCGCGGCGGCACGCGGGCCCGGTGCGTCGGGCGGCCGGTGGGGGTGTCGTGCCGACGAGGTTCTGCCGGGCGGGGCTGCGCCGGTGGGCGATGCGCCGGGAGTCGTTCGCGCCGGCAGTTGTTGTACCGGCAGTTGTTGCACCGGTGGTCGTTGCACCGATATATGAGGGCCGTCGTGGAGGATCGCCGCGGCGGCCCGGTTGTGTCTGCGGCCGCCTTCCGACTTCCCGGGGCCGCAGCTCCCGGGGTCAGATCGAGCGGTGCCGACCGGTGCCGGTGGCCGGGGCTGATTCGAACAGGGCCCAGACGACCTTGCCCGCGCCGGCCAGCGGGTGCCAGCCCCAGGAACTGCTGAAGGAATCGACCAGGTGCAGGCCGCGACCGGACTCCGCCACGAAGTCCGCCTCCCGCGCGACCGGGCCCTGGCTGCTGGGGTCGCTCACCGCGCACACCACCTGCGGGGCGCGGTGCACCAGGCTTATGCGTATGGGGGTACGGCTGTCCGCCGCCTGCAGCCGGCTCGGTTGCGCGGGCACCTGGACGCCCTGGCCGGTGCAGCCGTCCGGCGGTGCACCCACCGCGTGGCGCAGCGCATTGGTCACCAACTCCGAGGCCACCAGGGCGACATCGTCGAAGAGCGACTCGAGTCCCCAGTTCCGCAGGGTGGTCCTGGCGAAGTCGCGGGCCGATCTGACGGCTTCGTAGCGAGGGGCGAGGGTACAGCTGACCACGTACGGGTCGGCAGCGATGGCCGTACCGGTGCTCATGAAGAGCTCCTCCCATAAGGGGGCGGACACGGCGGGACCCACCCGGGTCATGCCGGTCACCTCCGACTCGCTCGGCCGCTCGGCCGTTCGCCCGTAAGCCCGGACCCGCACACGAACTCCCGGCCGCACAGGGGAGCGGCCGGGAGGGCATGGGGGGTCGCGCGTTCGGTCGACGCGAAGCCCGCGGAGTTGTCAGGTGCGTGCAAGTGCACGTGCACCATGGTCCTCTGCGCTCACTGCAGATGCAAGAGTCGATTCACGTGCAATCGCATGATTGGCATATGCAAGGAGCGGATGCACGTGCAAGATGGAGGAAGTGATGCAGAAATAGGAGAACCTTGCGCCACTACGGGCACCGAGCGCGCCCAACTGATGGCAGACTGTGCGCTGTTTGACCCGAGGTGGAGGTTCCGACCGCATGACCACAGTTCAGCCCGGCGGGGGCTCGATGGTGCGCCGCATCCTCCTCGGCTCCCAGCTGCGGCGCCTGCGCGAAGGACGCGGCATCACCCGCGAGGACGCCGGCTACACCATCCGCGCCTCCGAGTCGAAGATCAGCCGCATGGAGCTCGGCCGCGTCTCCTTCAAGGAGCGCGACGTCGCCGACCTCCTCAGCCTCTACGGCGTCGACGACACCACCGAGCGCGAGGCGCTGCTCGGACTCGTCCGCGAGGCCAACAAGTCCGGCTGGTGGCACAGCTTCAACGACGTCCTGCCCGGCTGGTTCCAGACGTACGTCGGCCTGGAGGAGGCCGCCGCCCTCATCCGCACCTACGAGGTGCAGTTCATCCCCGGTCTGCTGCAGGCCGAGGAGTACGCGCGCGCCGTCTTCTCCCAGAGCCGCCCCGCCATCGCCCCCGAGGAGCTCGAGCGCCGGGTCAGCCTGCGCATGCGTCGGCAGAACCTCCTGACCGAGGAGCGCGCCCCGCGCCTGTGGGCCGTCATCGACGAGGCCGCGCTGCGCCGCCCGGTCGGCGGCCCGGCCGTCATGCGGGCCCAGGTGCAGCACCTGATCGACATGGCCGACCGCCCGAACGTCACCATCCAGGTGATGCCGTTCCGCTTCGGCGCCCACGCCGGCGAGAGCGGGGCCTTCTCCATCCTGCGCTTCCCCGAGCAGGACCTCGCCGACGTCGTCTACCTGGAGCAGCTCACCAGCGCCCTCTACCTCGACAAGCGGGACGACGTCGACGCCTACATCCAGGTCATGGAGCGCCTCTGCGTCGACAGCCTGACGCCCGATCAGACCGTCGACCTGCTCACCTCCATCCTCAAGGAGCGCTGAACGGATCCGCGGCACAGGACGGAGGACGGTCGGGCGCCCCTGGCGGGGTGCCCGACTTTTTTTGACGACTCGTCTCAGCGGGCGACCGGTGCCGGTGAGGGCCGCAGGCCGAGGGGGCGGTCGGCGAACGCCTGTTCCGGGTCGACCTCGTAGCAGAGGTTGATGCTCGAGTCGCCGAGGGTGGTATCGACGAAGCGCTGGACGTCCCCGACGGACCCGGTCTCCCAGAGGCAGGTCACGGCGGAGCCGTCGACGTGCGGGTAGAACTGCAGCACCCGGGTGCCGTCCGGGGCGCCGGTGCCGTTCATGAGGGCCTGGCCGCGGGGGAACGCGGTCTCCGGGTTGAGGATCGTGTGCTGGACCACGACGTACATGGGAGTCCTCCTCGCTCGTGGTCGCTTTGTACCGACGGTTCGACGCTAGGCCCGCGGAGGCGGCCGCCGCGTCCCGCACATTCACCAAACCGGTGCGGGCGGGATGGTCAATCCTGGCCATGCGGCTCAGACGAGGCCGTGCTCCAGCGCGAACGTGCTCGCCGCGGTGCGAGAGGAGACGCCCAGCTTGCCGAAGATGTTCTGCAGGTGCCGGGCGACGGTGTGCTCGCTGATCACCAGGGCGGCGGCGATCTGCCGGTTGCTCGCGCCGCCTACTACCTCGCGGAGCACCTCGACCTCGCGCGGCGAGAGACCGTAGCCGCTCGCGCCCGTGCCGGTGTCCGGGCCGTCGTGGGCGAGCGAGTCGATGCGGGCGAGGTCCGGGCCGGCCCCGAGTTCGGCGAACACCGCACGGGCCGCCTGGAGTTCGAGGGCGGCGGTGTCGTCGTCACCCATCGCGTGGCAGGCGCGCGCCACCAGGACACGGGCCCGCGCCGCCTCGTACGGCACCTCGAGCTCCTGCCATCCGTGCCACGCCCGCCGCCCCGCGGCGAGACCGGTGGCGGCGTCGCCCCCGGCCAGTGCCGTGGAGGCCGAGCCGTACGCCGCCGCCGCGCGGAGCACCTCGCTGTCCTGGTGCTCGGCGATGGCCTCCAGCTGACGGGCGGCCTCGGCCGCGGCGTCGATGTCGCCGCCGGCCAGCACGATCTCGACGTACGCCGGCAGGAGGGCCGCCCGCTCCAGCTCCCGGGTGTGCTCGGACACGGCCCGGCGGATCGTTGCCGCCGCGGCCTCGCCGTTGCCCTGCGCCAGCCGCAGCAGCGCGAACCCGGGCTGCGGCTCGAACCCGCAGCGGTTGGCCTCCCGGTAGGCCTGCTCGGCCTCGGCCGGACGGCCCTGCAGCCGGTGGATCTCGCCCTGCCGGTAGAAGGCCTGCCCGCAGGCGATCCGGTTCAGCACCCCCCGGGTGTAGCGGCCGGTGGCCCGGCAGGCCTCGTCGAGTGCGGCGGGCCAGGCGCCGCCGTACTGCATGACCTCGGCGCGGTGCATCAGGCACAGTCCGTTGTGGGCGACCATCTGCGGCCGGCGCTCGCACCACCGGGTCAGTGCGTCCGTCCACTCGCGCACGTGGCGCAGGTCGTACAGGTCGTGGCAGAAGCTGATGGTGTTGCAGTAGACGATGCCGCTGACGACGGGCGACAGTGCGCCGGACTCGACGACCACGAGCGCCTCGTCCACCAGCCGGAGGCCCTCGTGGAGGCGGCCCAGGTTCATCAGCGCCCGGCCCTGCTCGTCACGCGCCAGCCACACCAGGTCGGCGTCGCCGAACCGCTCGCCGATCGCGGCGCCCTCGGCCGCCGTCGCGTGGCCGGCCTGCCAGTCGCCGCCGCCCATCTGGCCCAGCCACACGGGGATCAGCAGGTAGCCGCGTTCGACGCAGTCCCGCCCGTCGGCATCGAGGAGGCGCTCGCCCAGGGAGAACCACCCGCTCGCCCGCGCACCGTGGCCCCGGAACAGCATGCTGTGGCCGATCCACACCGCGCAGCGGACGGCCCGCGGCACGTCGCCGGCGTCCAGCCACCCCGCGTGGGCGCGTTCCAGCGCGGCCACGTAGTCCTCGTCGAGCCCGAGCATGTAGGCGGACCTGGCCAGCAGCTCCAGGTCGCCGGCGCCCACCGGTGCGGCCCTGTCGGCGGCGCTCAGGCTCTCGAATGCCTCGCGCCAGGCGTCGGCGGTGTAGCTCGCACGGCCCCGGACGAGATCGGTGCGGGTGTCCACGAGCCGATTATCGATCCGCCGGACCGGACCGGCAGAAGTGCGCGGCAGGCCCGGGCGGGCGTCGGCCGGCAGGGCCGGGGGGGCGGGATGTCACACCCGGGTCGAGGCCCCCGCGCGGGCGGACGTCTGGGCGCGCTCGGGCGCCTCGGGCTGCGGCGGTACGCCCAGGCACCACGGGAGCCCGTAGCGGGCGAAGAGATCCGCGCGGATCGGGGCCAGCGGCGTCGACGCCCCCGGCAGCAGGACGCCGATGCAGCCGCCCATCAGTGCGCTGCGCAGCACCGCGTGCTCGGCGACCGGGTCGGGTGCGCCCCAGTCCTTCAGCAGGCCGCGCAGGATCGCGCCGAGCTGCTGCTGCTCCGGGTCCTGGACGAAGGCGCCGACGTCCGGGTCGAGGATCAGGGCCAGGTGCGAGCGCATCACCCGCGGGTGGTCCAGGGCGAGGCCGAGGACGGCGTCGATGGCCCGCGCCAGCCGGGCGTCGGGGGAGGCCCCGGCGGGCAGCTCCGCCAGGGCGGCGGCCAGCTCCAGATGCATCAGTCGATGGGTGGCGGCCTGCATCAACAGCCGTTTGCCGTCGAAGTAGTACGAGACCAGACCACGTGCCAGCCCTGCCTGCTCGGCTATGTCGCCGAGGGTCGTCCCGGCGTATCCCCGCTGGTCCACGAGTTCCACGGTGGCGCGCATGATGCGGCGGCGGGAGCGCCGGCGCATCTCCTCATTGACCGATTCCCCGCGAGGTGCCATCGTGTCTGCTCCGTACGTTGACTGGCTCCCGGCCAATATACTGGCCGGGCCCGTCGCGGCACGGCCGGACGAGTCGGGCCGAGGCCGTCGGCGGCGGTGTACGGCGAACGCCGGCTCCACCAACACGGGGGTTTGGTGGAGCCGGCGTTGCCGTGTTCCCCGGCAGTCCGCGGCCCGTCCGGCGGGACGGAGCGGGCGGCGCGGCCGGTGCCGATCAGCGGTCGGCGAGGACCTTTCGTGAGGTGCCGACCGGCTCCCCGGCCGCGGCAGTCGGGTCGCCGACGGGAGCGACAGCAGCGGCCTCCCCGGTCGGCCTGACCGGGCGGCGCTCCAGGACCCATCCGACCGTCGTCACCAGCAGCGCCACCAGCGAGACCCCGGCCACCAGCAGCAGGGCCGGGCGGTACCCGTCGAGCTGGGCCTGCGGGCTCTGGCCGCCGGCACTGCCCGCGGTGATCACCGCGGTGGCGGCGGCGAGGACGATCGCACTGCCGACCTGGAAGGCCGTGTTGACCAGGCCCGAGGCGAGCCCCTGCTCGTCGTCGGCGACCCCGTTGGTGGCGGCGATGTTGACCGACGGGAAGGCGAGCGCGAAGCCCACGCCGAGCAGCACCATGCTCGGCAGCACCAGGCCCAGGAATCCGGAGTGCTCGTCCAGCCGGAGGAAGAGCGCGTAGCCGGCGGTCAGCGACAGCACACCGAGCGGCAGCAGCCGGGCGGTGCCGAACCGGTCGACCACGGCCCCCATCTTCGTCGCCGACAGGGCGACCAGGGCGCCCGCCGGGAGGAAGGCGAGGGCCATCTCCAGCGCCGACCAGCCCAGCAGCCGCTGCAGGTAGAGCGTGGCGATGAACTGGAAGCCGGCGTACGACCCGAAGACCGCCAGCGCCGCGATGTTGGCCCGGGTGACCCCGCCGTTGCGGAAGATGCCGAGGCGGACCAGCGGGTGGGCCGCCCGGGACTCGATCACCAGGAAGAGGGCCATCAGCACCGCCACGGCGGCCAGCGAGCCGATCGTGCGGGCGCTCGCCCAGCCGGCGTTCTGCGCCTCCGTCACGGTGAAGACGAGCAGGAGCAGGGAGCCGGTGCCGGTGATCGCGCCCGCCACGTCGTACCCGGAGGTGCCGCGCGGCGGGGCGGGCTGCCGCGGCAGCAGCCGGAAGGCGGCGGCCAGGGCGATCAGCGCGACGGGGACGGGCATCAGGAACGTCCAGCGCCAGCCGGCCGAGGTGAGCAGGCCGCTGAGCACCAGGCCGAGCGAGAAGCCGCTGGCGCCGCAGGTCGTGTAGATGGAGAGCGCGCGGTTGCGGGCAGGGCCCTCGGCGAAGGTCGTGGTGATGATCGACAGGCCGGCCGGGGCGGTGAACGCGGCGCTCACGCCCTTGAGGAAGCGGGCGGCTATCAGCAGGCCGCCGTCGTCCACCAGGCCGCCGAGCAGCGAGGCGGCGGCGAAGACGGCGAGGGCGATCAGGAAGACGCGGCGCCTGCCGAGCAGGTCCGCGGCGCGGCCGCCGAGCAGCAGCAGGCCGCCGTAGCCGAGCACGTAGCCGCTGACCACCCACTGGAGGGCGGAGGTGGACAGGTGCAGGTCGGTGCCGATGGACGGCAGGGCCACGCCCACCATCGAGACGTCGAGGGCGTCGAGGAAGAGGGCGGCGCAGAGGACGACGAGGGTGCCCCACAGTCGTGGGCTCCAGGCCTGAGTCGTCGACGGGTCGTCAGATGCGGTCGTCATGGCAATGAGAGTACATGCGCATGCATCCAGTGCAAGTGAATTTAATGCACCTGCATTAGATGTGCGGGCATGTGCTAGCCTTGCAGGGTGGCTGAACCGGACCTTGCCCCAGAGTCCGCCCTCGTGTTCGAGTGGCGGGACGTGCTCGCGCGGCACGCCGCCGTCTCCTGCGCGCTGGATCGCGCCCTGGGCGAGCAGTACGGCCTCGGCATGAGCGAGTTCGAGGTGCTGGAGCGCCTCTGGGAGGACGAGCTGCGCGAGGGCCCCGGCAAGCTCCGGGTCCAGGAGATAGCGCAGACGGTGCACCTCAGCCAGAGCGCCCTCTCGCGGCTGATCGGCCGGCTGGAGAAGGACGGCCTGGTCGGCCGGGTGATGTGCGAGCTCGACCGCCGCGGCATCTTCGTCGCCCTCACCGACGACGGGCGCGCCCGCTACCTGGAGGCCAAGCCGCTCCACCGCGAGGTGCTCGCCCGCACCCTCGGCTGAGGCTCTCGCCGGAGGCCGTGAGCAGTGCGCCCTACAGCACGGCGGCCAGCGCCGGGGCCAGTGCCACCAGCACCACCCCCGCGGGAGCCACCAGGGCCGCGAGCGTCAGCCGCAGCCGGTGGAGCACCGTCAGCCGCGGCCGCCCGGCCAGCAGCCGGTCCACCCGCCGCGGCGCCTGCGCCAGATGATGCGGCGGGCACGAGCCGAACACGCGGCGTCCGGCGTTGATCTCCACCAGGGCCAGCGCCGTGGTGAGCCGCCCGTGCCGCCTCGCCGCCCGGTCGTCGGCCGCCAGCTCCACCAACTCGCCGACCTGGTGCCGGAACGCGCTGAACACGCCCACCCCCGGGAACCCGGTCGCCAGGGCCTCCGCGCACTGCGCCAGCCAGTGGTGCCGGGCCCGCACATGGCTGCGCTCGTGGCTCAGCACGGCGGCCAGCTCACGGTCGGTCAGCTGCTGCAGGGCGCCGGTGGTGACCACCAGGCGGGCCTCCGGGCCGGGCAGCGACCAGGCCTCGGGGCGGACGTTCTCCAGCACCACCAGCCGCTCGCCGGTGCGCCGCTCCGCGCCGGAGCGGTTGCCCGCCGTCAGCTCGGCGGGCAACTCCGGTGCGCGATCGTCCAGATGGGCCTGCCGGGCGCCGCGCAGCGCACGGGCGGCGCGCACCTCGCGGGTCAGCGCCACCGCGGTCTGCAGCGCGCCCAGCGCGAGCAGAGCGGCCGTCAGACGCCCCCAGCCCTCCGCGCCCGCAAGGCCGTACGCCTCCTCCACCCCCGACGGTGCGCCGGCGAACACCGCCTCCCGCAGCGCGGGGAGCGCGGCCGCACAGGCGAGCAGCAGACTGAGCAGGCAGCAGAGCAGCACGGCAACGACCAGGGACTGCCAGGCGAGCAGGGCCAGCACGGGTTCTCGCTCGGGCCAGCGGGCCCGGGCCAGCCGGCCCGGCGCCACGGTGGCGAGCAGCAGTCCGAGCAGCAGCAGGCTCAGCAGGGCCGTCATGACAGGGGCTCCCCCGAGGAGCGGTCAGGAGCGCGACAGTGCGCTGCTCCCAACCTATGCGCCCGGCGCCCGCCGTGGAACGGGTTCGGTGCACAGGTGACCAACGACACCCCGTCAGGCTCTTCGGGCCACCGCCAGGACGTGGGGCGGCGGGCCGTTCCCGCACGGACGGAGCCGCAGGGGCCGGCCCGGGGCGGTGAACGCGGGCCCTCACATCGTCAGCAGCATGGCGAACATCCCGATGCCCATCGCCACCCGGCAGGCCCGGACCGTCCTGTCCTCCCCGTGCCCCGGCCCGACGACCCCGCCGGCCCCGGCCGCCACCCCCGCCACCGCGCCCGGGACGGACAGCAGCCGGCTCCCGGCCCACAGCGTGTACCCGCCGAAGTAGAGCAGCAGCACGCCGGTCAGCAGCGGCAGCCCCATCGGGGCGGCGGCTGCGCCGGGGACTCCCGCTGTGTGGTGGGGGTGCGCGGGGGCCCCGGCCATGGCGAGCGCCGAGTAGGCCATGGCGAGCGCCCCGACGCCGTGGTGCAGCCGGTGCACCCGCCCGCCCCGCACCGCGAGGGCGCTTAGCACCAGCCCGCCGGCGAGCACGGTGAACAGCCAGCCCCAGAGGGCCCCCGGGAGGACGGCCATGCCCGCCATCCCCACCGCCATCGCGGCCTCCGCGGCATCGCCCTCCCGGTGCGCGGCAGTGCAGCCCGGATGCCGCAGCCGCAGGACGCACAGTGCGGCGGAGCCCGCGGACAGCCCCGCCAGCAACCACGTGACGACGGCCGGACCGTGCACGGCGCCCTCCCGACCGGTGCGTACGGACAGTACGTCCACGATCACCGATGGCGGCCGGGGGCAGCAGGGCGCGCAGGGGGGCGCACGGTGGTGCTGCTCCGGCCGGAACGCCGGGTCGCGCCCCGGCCCGTCCTCGGGGCGAGGCGCCGGGGGCGGGGGAGCGGTGCCCGGCCGGCGGGGCGCGCCCGCCCCGGTGGCGGGGCCGCGGGTCGCGCGGGATGGTCGGGATACGGCGGCACCGCCGTACCGCGACGATGCCCCGGCGACCGTCCGGCCGCCCCGCTGCCCGCCGTCCCGGCACCGCCCGGGACAGCCCCGAGGGGTGATCGAACGGCCGGATTTCCCGCCGTGAAGCCCGTGAGCCGCAGGATTGCCCGGTAGACCCCCCTTGAACAGAAGAACCTTTCGTATCTATGGTGGGTACGTCGCAATACCTCCTGTCGAAGTGAGTCTCCGATGCAGAATCTTTCGCCGACGCTCGCCGTAGCGGGCGATGCTTCCGCCTCTCCGGCCGGCCACCCCGCGTGGCTCCGTCTCAAGGACGCGGTGGAGGCCCTCCGCCCGCTGCAGTCCAAGGACGGCTCCATCGACCTCTCCGACGTCCAGCGCACCACCGTCGACCCGCTGGTCGAGACGGTGCTCACCTCGGTGCAGGAGCTCGCCCCCCTCTTCCCGCACGACGCCGCGTACCTCGCCGCCGTCCAGGACGACCTGCGCAAGTGGGCCGACACCGGGTACCGCGAGCCCGACTTCCTCGACTCGCTGCTCGCCTTCCAGCCCGCCGAGCAGCGCGCGGACGGCCTCGAGCACCTCGTCGTCTTCCCCATGTACACCCAGAACGGCAACCCGGACCGCAACCTCGAGGCCGTCCTCCTGAAGGTCGTCTGGCCGGACTGGCTGGCCGAGCTGGAGCGCGAGCGCTTCGACAACCCGATGTTCGTGCCGATCACCTTCACCGACTTCACGGCCGGCTACGACACCAACTCCGCCGTGCTCTTCCCGGAGACCGTGGCCGTCCGCAAGGCGCCGGAACGTTTCACCTGGGGCGGCATCTTCTGCGACCGCGAGGCGGCCCGCTTCCGCGCCGTCTCCACCAGCGCCGTCGAGCTGCTCGGCCTGGAGATCCCCGAGGACGCCACCGGCCTCCTCAAGGACCAGGACCGCGCCCAGCAGACCTTCGTGCTGTGGGACCTCATCCACGACCGCACCCACAGCCACGGCGACCTGCCGTTCGACCCCTTCATGATCAAGCAGCGCAGTCCGTTCTGGATGTACGGCCTGGAGGAGCTCCGCTGCGACCTCACCGCCTTCAAGGAGGCCGTGAAGCTGCAGGCCGAGGGCTACGCCCAGGGCCGGGACGTCCAGTACGCGATCCTCTTCGACCGCCTCTTCCGCTTCCCCGTCAGCGGGGACCGCGTCCGCAACTACGACGGCATGGGCGGCCAGCTGCTCTTCGCGTACCTGCACAAGCACGACGCGCTGCGCTGGCGCGACAACCGCCTCTCCATCGACTGGGACCGCGTCGCCGAGGTCACCAACCAGCTGTGCGGCGAGATCGAGAACCTCTACCGCGACGGCATCGACCGCCCGAAGACGGCCCACTGGATCGCCGCCTACGAGCTGGTCTCCCGCTACCTCACCCCGCACCCGGCCTCCACCTGGGCCAAGGGCACCGAGGCGCTCCCGCTCGACATCACCGACGGCAAGGCCCTCAACAAGGCCCTGTGCGACGCGGTCAAGCCGGACGAGTTCCCGCTCAGCATGTTCTACGAGGCCCTCGCCAAGAAGCTGGGCGGCGTCATCGCCGCCACCACCGGCATCACCGGCGCCGGCGTGCAGGGGGTCGCCGCGTGACCGCCCGCCTCGAAGGCAAGGTGATCGCCGTCGCCGGGGCCAGCGGCCCCGCCGGCCAGGCCACGATGCGCCGCCTCGCCGCCGACGGTGCCACCGTCATCGGCGCCGACATCGACCAGCAGCGCCTCGACAAGGCCCTCGACAGCGTCCGCACCACCGTGCCCGGCGCCAAGGTCGACGGCCAGGTCATCGACCTCCTCGACCCGCAGGAGGTGCACGACTGGGCCGACCACCTGGAGGCCGAGCACGGCCACGTCGACGGCCTGCTCCACCTGGTCGGCGGCTGGCGCGGCAGCAAGACCTTCTTCGACAGCCGCATCGACGACTGGGACTTCCTGCACGACACCGTCGTCCGCACCCTGCAGCACACCTCGCTGGCCTTCCAGCCCGCGCTGGTCCGCAGCGGCGGCCGCTACGCCATGGTGTCCGCGGCCGCGGCCCACAAGCCGACCGCCGGCGGCGCCGCGTACGCCGCCGCGAAGGCCGCCACCGAGGCCTGGACGCTGGCCATGGCGGACTCCTTCGTGAAGGAGACCACCTCCGGGAACGGCGTGCCCACCGCCGCAGCTGCCATCCTGGTGATCAAGGCCCTGGTCTCCCCGGAGATGCGGGCCGAGAAGCCGGAGGCCAAGTTCGCCGGATTCACCGACACCGCCGACCTGGCCGAGACCCTGGCGGGCCTCTGGGACCGCCCCGCAGCAGAACTGAACGGACAGCACCTGTGGCTGACAGCCCGATGACCATCGGCACCGAAGGCGCCCGCACCGACGCGGTGCGGCACCACGACCCCGCCGTGCGTGGATTCGCCAGCGACAACTACGCCGGCATCCACCCGGAGATCCTCACCGCGATAGCCCTCGCCAACGACGGCCACCAGGTCGCCTACGGCGAGGACGACTACACCGCCCACCTGCAGCAGGTCTTCCGCCGCCACTTCGGCGACCGGGCCGAGGCGTACCCCGTCTTCAACGGCACCGGCGCCAACGTGGTCGCCCTGCAGGCCCTCCTGCCGCGCTGGGGCGCGGTGATCGCCGCCGAGTCCGCGCACATCAACGTGGACGAGTGCGGCGCGCCGGAGAAGATCGCCGGGATCAAGATCCTCACCGTCCCCACCCCGGACGGCAAGCTCACCCCCGAGCTGATCGACCAGCAGGCCTGGGGCTGGGACGACGAGCACCGCGCGCAGCCGCTCGCCGTCTCCATCACCCAGAGCACCGAACTCGGCACCGTCTACACCGCCGAGGAGATCAAGGCGATCTGCGACCACGCCCACGAGCGCGGCATGCTCGTGCACGTGGACGGCTCCCGGCTCGCCAACGCCGCAGCGACCCTCGGCCGCCCGTTCCGCGAGTTCACCACGGACGCCGGCGTGGACGTGCTGTCCTACGGCGGCACCAAGAACGGCCTGATGCTGGGCGAGGTCGTGGTCGTGCTCAACCCCGAGCGCGTCCGCAACCTCAAGTACCTGCGCAAGATGTCGATGCAGCTCGCGTCGAAGATGCGCTTCGTCTCCGTGCAGTTCGAGGCGCTGCTCGCCGGCGACTTGTACCTGCGCAACGCCGGCCACGCCAACGCGATGGCCAAGCGCCTGGAGGCGGCCGTCAGCGGGATCGACGGCGTGACGGTCGTCCGCCCGGTGCAGGCCAACGCCGTGTTCGCGATCCTCCCGCGCGAGGTCAGCGAGCGGCTGCAGAAGCGCTACCGCTTCTACTTCTGGAACGAGCACACCGGCGAGGTGCGCTGGATGGCGTCCTTCGACACCAGTGAGGCCGACATCGACGCCTTCGCGGCAGCGATCGCCGAGGAGATGGGCCGGGTCTGACCTGACCCGACGACCGGCCCCTCGAGGCTCGGCACCGACGGCCCCGGCGCGGAAACCCGCGCCGGGGCCGTCGCCGTTCGTGCGGCCCCGGCCGGTGGCCTGCGGCGCAGTTTTGCATCCGCTCCCGGATCGGCGTAGTGTTCACTGGTCGCTCGGCAGGGAGCACCGGACACGCGTCTGCGCGGACGGTCCCGGAGCGGCCAATCCCTTGAAACACCACTTCCCGGCTCGGGCTGGGTCGCGTCTTGTCGCGTCCCAGTGCGAATTCGGCGTGCCTGTTTATAGGAATTGCATTCGGATTGCGGCCGATTCGCTTCTCGGAGCGGGGATCGGCTAAGGTTTGAAACGTCGGGCGGGCCGCAGGGCCGGTTCCGGCAAAGCGGTGGAGAAAGCAAGTCGGCGAAGAGCACTGACTCGGGTCTGATAAGCTGGAAACACGAAAGAGCGAAACGCCCGGAGGGTCCGCTGGAAGGCGGTCCGAAGGAAGTGTCCGTTCCTTGAGAACTCAACAGCGTGCCAAAAGTCAACGCCAGATATGTTGACATCCCCGGCCGGTCGGTCATCGATCGGTTGGAGATTCCTTTTGAAATAACACAGCGAGGACGCAGTGCGCGGGGCCGCCCTATTCCGGTGGTTGCCGTGCCGCTCAACGCGAGTGTGCACCCGATGACGGGTAAAGCATTCACGGAGAGTTTGATCCTGGCTCAGGACGAACGCTGGCGGCGTGCTTAACACATGCAAGTCGAACGGTGAAGCCCTTCGGGGTGGATCAGT
>NZ_JBFAXX010000035.1:0-91451 GCF_040680995.1 Kitasatospora sp. NPDC051914 | reverse complement strand
CTCCCCCGGCCGGCCCCGCGGGCCGGCCCCCCCCACCGCCCCCCGGTCCGCGCGGGGCCGACCCGGGGGGGGCGGGGGCCACGGCCGGCAACCCCCCGCCCCCGCGTGGTTCGCGTAGGGTCAGCGGCTCACGTAGATGCTGTCCATGAACTCGATGATCTGACGGTCGGTCAGACGCTGGCCGTCGCGGTGGCCCATGGCGAGGTCGGCCTCGCTGATCATGCCGACCAGCTTGCCGTTCTCGATCACCGGCATGCGGCGGATCTGGTGCTGCTCCATCTTCTTCAGCACCGCCTCCATGTCGTCGCCGGCCTTGACGCAGTGCAGGTGGCCGGCCATGTCCATGGCCTTCATGGTCGACGGGTCCTTGCCGGCCGCCAGACACTTCACCACGATGTCGCGGTCGGTGATGATGCCCTTGAGCATCTTGTCCGGGCCGCAGATGGGGAGGGCGCCGACGTCCAGGTCGCGCATCATCTGCGCGGCGGCCATCAGGGTCTGGTCGGCGTCGATGCACTGGGCACCGCGGTGCATGATGTCACTGGCTGTGGTCACGAGAGGTCCTCTCGGTCGTCCGCGGGGGCGGCCGCCGGTCGCGGCCGCGACGGCCCGCGGAACGTGATGGTGCGATCACCATATGCATCCCGCTGCGGGGTCGCGCGCGGAGCGGAAGGGCGGCTGCGGCAGAATCTCCCCAGGTACCGGCCGTCCGGACGGTGCCGTTCGTACCGGTCCGCCGTCCTCGGAGCCGTCACCCGTTCGGCGGTGCGCGGCGGTGGCCACCAGGGAGGGAACCCCATGGCCCGTCGTCCCGGCAGCCGGCCGCCCGCCGCGGCCGCACCGGTCACCGTCACCGTCTGCCGCGGCTGCTGCTGCGGCACGACCGCCAAGCACCCCGGGGTCGACCACGCCGGTCAGCTGGCCCGGCTCCGCGAGGGCGTCGGTGACGCCGGCAAGGTCCGCGCCGTGGACTGCCTGGACGCCTGCGGGCACTCCAACGTCGTGGTGGTGGGCCCGTCCGCCGAGGGCCGCCTCGCCGGCGGCCGGCCGGTCTGGCTCGGCTGGGTGCTCTCCGAGGACATGATCGACGAGGTCGTGGAGTGGGTGAAGGCCGGCGGCCCGGGCGTTGCACCCGCGCCGGGCACCCTGGACCTCCAGGAGTTCACCGTCTCCCGCCGGGTCCGCGCGAACGTCCCCGGCTGACGGTCAGGCCGCCGCCCGCGCCGCCCCGTTCGGCCACACCACCAGGACGGGCACGCCGGCCCGCCGGGCGGTGGCCACCATGTCGGCGGTGCCGCCGAGGCCGCGGCCCGGCAGCCCGTCCCAGACCGCGACCACCAGGTCGGCCCGGCGCAGCAGTTCGGCGTTGGCCGCCTGGTAGGCGGCGTCCGACTGTTCCCGGTACGGCAGGGCGACCGCCTCGGCGGCGGCCGCGAACAGCCGGTCGAAGGCGGGGCGGTCCGGCTCGGCCAGCCAGCGCCGGTAGTGCGGCGAGGGCAGCACGGCGACCAGGCGCCCGCCCGCCGCCAGCACGGCCTCGGCGAACAGCGAGTCGGCCCCCGGGGCGAGGCAGGACAGGCCGGTCAGCCCGGACGGCGGATGGCCGGCCAGCAGCGCCCGCAACTCCGCCCGTACCAGCGGCACGGTCTCCGCGGAGAGGTCGAGGTGTCCGGTCACCGCGATCGCCGTCATCCCGTCCTCACCGGTCGCCGCCGCCGTCGGGCCCGTGCGGGCCGAGCCGCAGGTTATCGCGGTGGCGGCTGCCATGCTGGGCGCATGGCGGAACTCGACGGGCGGCCGGTCACGGCCGCCGAACTGCAGGCGCTGGCGCTCACCAACTACGGCCACTTCACCACGATGCGGGTGGCGGACGGCCGGGTCCGCGGGCTGCGGCTGCACCTGGACCGGCTCGACCGGGACTGCCGGGAGCTGTTCGGCACCGCCCTCGACCTGGAGCGCGTCCGCACGTACGCACGCCGGGCGGCGCCCCCGGCGGGGGAGGCGGTCGTGCGGGTGACGGTCTTCGACCCGGAGCTCGACCTCGGACGGATCGGCGCCCGGGCCCGCCCGCGGGTGCTGGTGACGACCCGTCCGGCCGGGCCGGCCGGGCTGCCGCCGCTGCGCGTGCGCACCGTCCGCTACGAGCGGGACGCCCCGCACATCAAGGGGGTGGGCCTGTTCGGGGCGCTGCGGGAGCGGCGGGCCGCACAGGCGGCCGGCTACGACGACGCGCTGTTCACGGACGCCTCGGGGGCGGTCTCCGAGGGCGGCACCTGGAACATCGGCTTCGTCCGCGGCGGCGAGGTGGTCTGGCCGGAGGCCGAGGTGCTGCGCGGCACCACCATGGAGCTGCTGCAGGCCGCCCACCCGTGGCGGGCCGAGCGGGTGCCCGGCCCGGACGGCTTCGAGGCGGCGATCGCCGCCAACGCGGTGGTCGGCGTCCGGGCGGTGACGGCGGTGGACTCGACCGCCCTCGCCGCGGCGCACCCGGTGCTGGAAGCCCTGCGGGCGGCGTACGGGGCGGTGCCGGAGGACCGGTTGTAGGGCTTGCCGTTCGAGGCGGTCGGGCGCCCCCGGGGGCGCGTGGGGGCACCTCCCCGCACCCCCGAGGGGCCGGCCGGTGCTCAGGCGTTGTGTTCGGCCTGGGCCATCCAGGAGTACTTCTCCAGGTCGGCGGTGAGGCCGATCAGGATGTCCTGGCTGACCGGGTCCGGCTCGCCGGTGGCGTCGATCCGGGTGCGCATCCGCCCGATCACGGCGCCGAGGGCGGCCACCAGGGTGGCCACCGTGTCGGTGTCCTGGATGCGTCCGGCGTCGGGGGCGGTGATGCCGCTGGTCTCGGCGACGGTGCGGGAGCGGCCGTCCGGGGAGACGCCGATGGCCGCGGCCCGCTCGGCCACAGTGTCGGCGTGCACCCGGGCCAGGGCGACGACCTCGTCCAGCTGCAGGTGGACGGAGCGGAACCGCGGGCCGACCACGTTCCAGTGCAGCTGCTTGGCGACCAGGGAGAGGTCGACCAGGTCGACCAGGGCGCCCTGCAGCGCCTCGCCGACCACGGTGCGGTCGGCGTCGGGCAGCGGGCTGTTGATTGCGTACATCGGGGCTGCTCCTCGGGGGTCGGATCTGCCCGTCAGCCTCTCACACGGAATCGGTCCAATCGGACATGTGTCACTTTTCGCCGAAGGCATGCCGGACGCCGCCCAGCAGGTGCGCCCGGAAGCACGCGTCCCGGTAGGCCTCCGGGGCGTGGCCGATCGAGGTGTAGAAGGTGGGGGCGCCGTCGTGCTCGCCGGACCAGGCGATCGGGTGGTCGGGGCCCATCAGGCCGCCCTCGTAGCCGTCCTCGTCGACGGTGAGCAGTACCCGTGCGCCCAGCTCGCGCGGATCGGTGCGGAAGTTGTACCACTCGTCGGTCCACGTCCAGGACGGCGGCAGGTGGGAGGTGGCGGGGTGGCCGCTGTCGGCGGTGCGGACGGTGGCGGTCTGGATCGGCGGGTGGCTGTGGAAGCGGGCGCCGACCAGGCCCTCGTACCAGGGCCACTCCAGCTCGGTGCCGGCCGCGCAGTGCACGCCCATCCAGCCGTTCCCGGCGGTGAGGTGGGCGTGCAGGGCGTCCCGGCCCGGCTCGTCCAGGACCTCGCCGCCGGTGGAGAGGAAGACCACGGCGGCGTAGCGGCGCAGCGATCCCGGCCGGAACTCCGAGGGCTCGTCGGTGGCGTCGACCTCGAAGCCGTGGTCCGCGCCGAGTTCGCGCAGGGCGCGCACGCCGTCGACGACGGACTCGTGCGGGAAGAGCAGATTGCGGGTGTGGATCAGAATCCTGGCGGTCATGGGCCTCGATCCTGCCGCAGCGGGTGCCGGGCGGGGGAGTGCTTGCACGAACCGTGCGCGGAAGCGCACCCGATCCGTGCGCGGTCCGGCAAGTCCGGCGGTCGGACGGTCCGGTAGGTCCCGCCGCCGGACGGGAGCGCCCCCGGCAGCCGGGTTCTGCGGTTGCCGGGGGCGAGGTGAGGGGCGGTCAGCCGGCGAAGGCGACCGCGGCGAGGCGCAGCGCCCCGCGCAGCACCAGGTGCACCTCCTGGACGCCCTTGGCGGGGGCGGCGAGTTCGGCCCGGACGGCCGTCCAGTCGTAGCGGCCGCCGGTGGCGGGCACCGCGATCCGGGTGACGGCGCCGCCGGCGTGCACCTCGACGGCCGCCGGGCCGGGGCGCTGCGGGAGACGGTGAGTTCGGCGGTGAGCAGCGGGTCCTCGGCGTAGCCCTCCTCGTTGCGGCCCCACAGCGGGTGGCGCAGCGGGTCGACCACCGGGGCCCAGACGTTGAGGCCGATGCGGGCGCGTCCGGGGGCGGCGGGCCGTTCGTGGAAGGCGCGGACCTCGGTGGAGACGGCCTCGCCGACCCTGCGGAGCGGCTCGCGGTCCCAGGTGGCGCCGAGGCCGACGGCCTGCGGGAAGGACGTGGCCGGGCCGAGCCAGGAGACGCCGTGCAGGGCCTCGGTGCCGGTGGTGCGGGCGGCGAGGCCGAGCCGGGGGATCGCGGGGGCGTGCTGGTGCAGCAGCGCGATCTTCTCCTCGGTGGTGAGCCGGGTGAGGAGGTCCTCGACCCGCCGGCGGGCGGGCAGCCGGGCGTCGCGGTAAAGGGCGTCGGGCCATGGATGGTCCTCCGGTGCGGCTCTGGAGCGGTGCTGACGCTTCACGAGGTGGTCGGTCGAAGCGCTTCGAAGTTGGCAGTGCCGCTGCGGGCTGTCAAAACGTCCCCGACCGCCGGCGGAGTGGGCGGCGCGGGTGTTCCTACTGGCCCAGACCGATTTTCCGGCGCCGCAGGTCGGTGTCTGAAGCGGCCGAGCGGCCTGTGTCGGTGTCAAGTCCTGAACTGAGAAGCTCGTGCAAACCCTTGTGCGTCGGCCTCGGCTGGCCTAGCCTCGGCGCGAAGTTGAAGCGCTTCGACAGTGCGACGGACCACCCCCGCACCGGAGCCGCGCGTCCCCCGCACCACGCACCCCCGCAAGCCCCCGCACCGGCCGCACCGCGCCCGCCCGCACCACCACACGAGGAAGGGCTCCACCCGCCATGACCAGCGCTGACGGAGTCGGCTCCACCCCCCGTACCTCCCGCAGCACCTTCCTCGGCGCCGCGGCCACCGCGGTCACCGGCGGCAGCCTGCTGACGGCCTGCTCCTCCGGCACCGGCCGGTCCAGCGGCAAGGGAGGTGTCGCCACCGGCAGCGCCCTGCAGAACGCCCTGCCCGCCTTCGCCGCCTCCGCCCTCGTCACCCCGGACATCCCGGGCGCCAACGGCTCCACCAGAAGGGCATGCTGATCGGCGCCGTCAAGGGCTGAACAGCGAGAGGCCGAGCAGCGCGAGGCTGCACTTCGAGAGGCTGCTCTCCGAAAGGACCCCCATGCCGTCCCTTGCCGACACCACCCGCGGCCGCATCCTCTTCGGCGGTGACTACAACCCCGAGCAGTGGCCCGAGGAGACCCGGCCCGAGGACGTCCGGCTGATGCGCGAGGCCGGTGTCACCACCGTCACCGTCGGCGTCTTCTCCTGGGCCCGGCTCGAACCCACCCCTGGCGCCCGCGAGTTCGAGGTGACCGCCTCCTTCGCCGACGGCACCCCCGCCGCCACCCGGCGCGGCCGCGCCCACCACCTCGCCACCCTGCCCGAACCCGCCGTCCTGCGGCGGCTGCTCACCGACGCCGCCGACGCCGCCGGCGTGCACCCCGAACTGCCCGGCCTCCCCGACGGAGTGGAGGCCGTCCGGCGCGGCGGACTGCTCTTCGTGCTCAACCACACCGCCGCCCCGGTGCACCTGCCCCTGTCCGGCCCTCACCGGAACCTGCTGACCGCCCGCGACACCGCCGCCCTGCACCTCGCCCCCCACGGCGCGGCGGTGCTGCGACCCATGTGACCGACAGGACTCCGCCATGCCCGACGCCCCCACGCACGGCATCCACGACACCGCGCCCGCCGACCGCTGGGAGGACGCCTACCTCGGCGGCAACGGCCGGCACGGCGTCCTCGTGCACGGCCGCACCGAGGACGAGCAGCTGGTGATCACCCACCACGACCTGGTCCGCCCCGACCCCGCGAGCGGCGCCGAGCCGCCGCTGCTCGCCCCGGTGCTCGGCGCCGTCCAGGACGCACTGCTGGCCGGCCGGCAGCAGGAGGCCGTGGCCGCCTTCGGCGGCGACTGGGAGCCCCGGTACGTCCAGCCCTTCCACCCGGGCTTCGCCGTCCGCATCCGCCGCCCGGCCGCCGGGGCCGACGGCTACCGGCGCAGCCTCGACTTCCGCACCGGCGTCGCCTCCGCCGAGTGGCGCGAGGCCGACGGCTGGTGGCGCTCCGAGTCCTTCGTCTCCCGCGCCGACGACGTGGTGGTGCACCTGCTCACCGCCCCCACCGGCGGCACCGTCGAGGCCGAGGTCTGCCTGGACACCCGGCTGCCCGGCGCCCCGGAGGACCTGCGCGCCGCCGTCCGCTCGGTCTACCGCCCCGCCGAGATCCCCGCGCCCGAGGCGGACGCCCCGCGCGACACCGCACTGCTGCGGCTGCGCGTGCGCTACCCCGACAGCGAACTCGGCTACCGCGGCGCCACCCGGCTGATCGCCCCCGGCGGCACCGTCCGCTGCGACGGCCCGCGGGTGCACGTCACCGGCGCCCACCAGGTGCTGCTGCTCACCCGCACCGCCCGCGGCCCGGTCGCCGAACCCGGCGGCCGCCTCGGCCGCCTCGACACCGGTCTCTACGCCCTGCCCGACGACCACGAGGAACTGCTGCACCGCCACCTCGAGCTGCACACCGGGGCGTACGACCGGGTGAGTCTCGACCTCGGCGCCCCGGAGGCCGACCGCGACCTGCCCTCCGGCGAACTGCTCGCCCGCCAGGAGCAGGACCCCTCCACCCTGCAACTCGCCCTGCTGGAATCGCTGTTCGCCGCCGGCCGGTACCACCTGCTGGCCTCCTCCGGGGACCGCCCGCCGCGGCTGTGCGGCCTGTGGACGGGAGACTGGGACACCGCCTGGGGCGGCGCCTTCACCACCAACGCCAACCTCAACCTGCAACTCGCCGGAGCCGCCGCCGCAGGGCTGCCCGAGGCCTCGCTGGCCCTGGCCGCCCTCGTCCGCGACCAGCTGCCGGACTGGCGCACCAACGCCCGCCGCCTCTACGGCACCCGCGGCGCCGTCGCCCCCGCCCACACCGACGGCACCAACGGCCTGCAGTACCACTTCAACCACAGCTGGGCGCACCACCTGTGGACGGCCGGCGCCGACTGGCTGCTGCACCCGCTGCTGGAGCACGCCGAGACCACCGGCGACACCGCCTTCCTCACCGGCGAACTGCTGCCCGCCCTGCTGGAGACCGCCGCCTTCTACGAGGACTTCCTCACCCGCACCGGCCCCGACGGCCGGATCGCCGTCGTCCCCTCCTACTCGCCGGAGAACCACCCCGTCGACCCGGCCACCGGCGAACCGGCGCCCGCCGCCGCCTCGGTCAACGCCACCATGGACATCGCCGCCGCCCGGCACGCCCTCACCACCGCCGCCGACCTCGCCGAACGGCACCGGGCCGCCCCCGCCGCCCGCACCGCCGGCTGGCGGGCGCTGGCCGCCCGGTTGCCCGACTACCGGGTCAACGAGGACGGCGCACTCGCCGAATGGGCCTGGCCCGGCCACCGCGACGGCTACCACCACCGGCACGTCAGCCACCTCTACCCGGTCTGGCCGCTCGACGAGATCACCCCGGACACCACCCCCGAACTCGCCGCCGCCGCCCGCACCGCCCTGCTGCTGCGCGGCGACGAGAACCGCTCCGGCCACGGCCACCTGCACCGCGCGCTGGCCGCCGCCCGGCTCGACGACGTCGGCCTGGTCACCCGCCAGCTCGCCCAACTGCTCGTCGGAGGCTTCTTCTTCCGCTCCCTGATGAGCAGCCACTATCCGCAGCGGGGCGTCTTCAACGCCGATGTGGCGCACGCCCTGCCCGCCGTGCTCATCGAGATGCTGCTCCGCTCCCGCCCCGCCCGAGGCGGTCGCCCGGCCCACCTCACCGTGCTGCCCGCGCTCCCCGCGGCGGTGCCGCACGGCCGCCTCACCGGCGTACGCACCCGCTTCGGCGCGGTGGTCGAGGAGCTCGCCTGGTCGCCGCAGCAGGTCACCCTGGCCCTGCGGGCCGACCGGGCCTGCACGGTCGAACTGCGGATCGCCCCGCTCCACGAGGAAGGTGCGGAGCTGCTGGACCTGGCACCGGGCCGGCTGCACACCTGCACCGTGGAGCTCTGACCGGAGTCCCGGGCCCGCCCCTCCGCACGCAGGGGGAGGGGCGGGCCCGGGGGTTGCTCAGCCCAGTTTGGCGAGTTCGGCGGCGAGTTCGTCGCTGTGGCGGAAGGTCAGTCCGGCCAGGGCGACGTGCTTCCAGCGGACGGTCAGATCGGCGTCCAGGATGAACACCGAGCGGCGCAGGCCGAGTCCGGGCACCGCGATGCCGTACGCCTTCGCCACGGTGCGGTCGGTGTCGGCGAGCAGCGGGAAGGCGATCCGGTGCTTGCGGGCGAACTGCTCGTGGCTGTCCAGGCCCTGCGGGCTGATGCCCCAGACGGTCGCGCCGAGGCCGGCGAACCGCTCCAGGTCGGAGGTGTACTCGCAGAGCTGCTTGGTGCACACCGGCGTGTCGTCGCCGGGGTAGAAGACCAGCACCAGCGGCCCCGCGCCCTTGGCGTCGGTGAGCCGGTACTCCTGCCGCCGGGAGGTGTCCCCGTCGAGCAGCAGGCCGGGCAGGGCGAAGTCGGGGGCCTGGGTTCCGGCCTCGGGCGGCTTGGGCATGGCTGTCCCTTCCAGGGCATCGGATAGACAGACCTGTCTGTCTACGCGAGCCCGATGCTAACCCGCGCGTCCGGCCGGTGCGAGGGCGCCCCCGCACCGCCGTCTGGGCTGCGGGCCCGCTACTGCCGGTAGGTCGCCAGGAAGCGCCCGATCCGGCTGATGGCCGTCTCCAGGTCGTCGGCCCGGGGCAGGGTGACGAAGCGGAAGTGGTCCGGCCGCGGCCAGTTGAAGCCGGTCCCCTGGACGACGTGGATCTTCTCCCGGAGCAGCAGGTCCAGGACGAACTTCTCGTCGTCGACGATCTTGTGCACCTCGGGGTCCAGCCGCGCGAAGGCGTACAGCGCACCCTTCGGCTTGACGCAGCTGACGCCCGGGATCTCGTTCAGCGCCCGGTGGGCGACGTCGCGCTGCTCGGTGAGGCGGCCGCTCGGCAGCGTGAGGTCGTCGATCGACTGGTGGCCGCCGAGCGCCGCCTGCACCGCGTACTGCGCCGGCACGTTGGGGCACAGCCGCATGCCGGCCAGCATGGTCAGGCCCTCCAGGTAGTCCGAGGCCTGCTGCTTGGGACCGGAGACGGCGAGCCAGCCGCTGCGGAAGCCGGCCACCCGGTACGCCTTGGAGAGGCCGTTGAAGGTGAGGGTGAGGACGTCGTCGGCGAGCGCGGCGAGGCAGTGGTGCTCGGTGCCGTCGTAGAGGATCTTGTCGTAGATCTCGTCGGCCAGCACCATCAGGCCGTGCCGGCGGGCGAGGTCGAGGATGCCCTCCAGCAGTTCCTTCGAGTAGACGGCGCCGGTCGGGTTGTTGGGGTTGATGACGACGATCGCCCGCGTCCGGTCGGTGATCTTCGAGGCGATGTCGTCCAGGTCCGGGAACCAGTCGGCCTGCTCGTCGCAGAGGTAGTGCACCGCGCGGCCGCCGGCGAACCGAACCACCGCCGTCCACAGCGGGTAGTCCGGCGTGGGGACGAGCACCTCGTCGCCGTCGTCCACCAGTGCCTGGACGGCCATCTGGATCAGCTCGGAGGCGCCGTTGCCCAGGTAGACGTCGTCGACCGTCATCCCGGCGACGCCGCGCTGCTGGTAGTACTGCACCACCGCGCGGCGGGCCGGCAGGATGCCGCGGGAGTCGCTGTAGCCGTGGGCGTTCGGCAGGTTGCGGATGATGTCCTGCAGGATCTCCGGCGGCGCCTCGAAGCCGAACGGCGCCGGGTTGCCGGTGTTCAGCCGCAGCACGCTGTGCCCGGCCTCCTCCAGGGCGTTCGCCTGGTCGACCACCGGCCCACGGATCTCGTAGCAGACGTCCTTGAGCTTGCTGGACTGCCGAAACTCCACTGCGGCCTCCCGACCTCGCCTCTGGTTGCTTTGTTCTACCAAGTAACCACTTGGAAAGTCCAACCTTTTGGCTATGCTGATCCCCATGCCACGCCGAAGCTACGACCAGTACTGCGCCGTCGCCCGCGCCCTGGACGCGGTGGGGGAGCGCTGGAGCCTCCTGATCGTCCGTGAACTCCTCGGCGGGCCCCGCCGCTACACCGACCTGCACGCCGACCTGCCCGGCGTCTCCACCGACATCCTCGCCGCCCGGCTCAAGCAGTTGGAGAGCGAGGGCCTGGTCGAGCGCCGCCGCCTGGAGCGCCCCGCCAACGCCTCGGTGTACGAGCTCACCCCGCGCGGACACGCGCTGCGCCCCGTCCTGGACTCGCTCGCCGCCTGGGGAGTCGACGACCTCGGCGAACCGCGCCCCACCGACGCCGTCCGCGAGCACTGGTACACCGCAGCCGCCCGCTGACCGCCGATCAGGCGCGGGCCGCGCCCGCCCCCGGTGTGTCCCGCGCCCTGGCATGCCCGCCCCGCCCTAGGGTTGGCGGCGGGAGGCTGCACATGGCACGGGTCGTCACGCAGGCGTCGATGTCGCTGGACGGTTTCATCGCGGACCACTCCGACCAGGTCGGACCGCTGTTCGACTGGTACGGCAACGGGGACGTCGAGTTCACCGGCGCCGACCCGGACCGGGTCTTCCGGGTCTCCGCCACCAGCGCCGCCTACCTGCGTTCGGCCTGGTCGAACGTGCGCGCCGGGGTCATCGGGCGCCGCCTGTTCGACATCACCAACGGCTGGGACGGCCGCCCGCCGGTCGGCGAAGCCGTCTTCGTGGTCACCCACAACCCGCCGGAGGACTGGGACTTCCCCGACGCGCCGTTCACCTTCGTCACCGGCGGCCCGGCCGAGGCCATCGCGCTGGCCAAGGAGTACGCCGGGGACGGGGACGTCTCCCTCACCCCCGGCGACATCGGCGGCCAGGCCTTCGCGGCAGGGCTGGTGGACGAGGTCAGGGTCGACCTGGTCCCGGTCGTCTTCGGCGCCGGCGTCCACTACTTCGGCCGGTACACCGGCTCGCCGCTGATGCTCGACGACCCCGACATCGTGCAGGGCGACCGCGTCACCCACCTGCACTACCGGGTCCGCCGGAGCTGACCGGGGTGCGTCCTGCGGCTCAGCCGCGCCCGGTGGCCGAGCCGCCCTCCGCGGCGGAGCGCAGTGCGGCGTCGGCCGCCCGGAACTCCTCCTCCAGCAGCCCGCCGTTCGCCGCCAGGACGTCGGCCGCCATCGAGCCCGAGAAGCTCTCGCTGTTCACCACCCGGGTGCCCGCGCCGTCCGGGACCAGCTCGAAACTGTGCCGACCCCACAGCAGCCCCGGCATCCCGCCCTCCCAGGCCAGCAGCCGCGGCGCCTCGGCCGCCACCACCGTGCCCTCGGCGGAACGCTCCTGCGGGGTGCCGGCGGCGATCCGCATGGCGAGGGCGGCCCCTGCCCGCGGCTCGCCCCGGAGGATCTCCAGGCTCGGATGCCACGTGTCGTAGCGGTCGAACGCGGTGAGCACCTCCCAGACCCGCTCCGGCGGGGCGGCGACGGTGACGGTGGTGCTGATCGTGTGGCCGTCCGTACGGCTCTCATTTTCCTGCATGGCCGTGCAGCATAATGGGCGGGCGGCAGGACCGCATCCGATAAACTCCGGACCATCGCAGGGATCAAGGGACAGACGCAGCAGCGCGGCATCGAACGGCGACGGCTCATCGTCGATGCCGCCGTCGAGCTGTTCGGACGCAACGGCTACCGCGGCACCGGCGTCGCCGCCGTCGCGGAACGGGCCGGCATCACGCCCTCCGCCGTCATCCACCACTTCGGCTCCAAGGACCGGCTGCTGCAGGCCGTCCTCGACGAGTTCGACGCCCGCGCCGCCGCCCGCCTCGCCCACCACCTCGACGGCGGACTCACCGGACTGGTCGCCGCCCTGCTCGACGACGCCGACCACATGACCCGCCACCCCGGGCTCGCCACCCTGCACACCGTCCTGCAGGCCGAGCACCTCGCCGACGGCGACTCCCCGGTGCACGTCCGCTTCCGGGAACGCAGCAGACTGCTCCGCCGCCACATCGCCGACACCGTCGGCACCGCCCACCGGCTCGGCCGCCTCCCCGCCGCCACCGACCCCGAGGCCGCCGCCGCCGAACTCCTCGCCTTCCTCGAGGGCGCCCTCACCCTCTGGCTCCTCGACCCGGAGACCGTCGACCTGGTCGCCCTCTACCGCGGCTACCTCAACCGCACCTTCCCGCCGGAAGCCGACTGAGGGGCGCCGGGCCGCGCCCCTCGGGGTGCCCGAGTGCGTCGGCCCGGTGCACAGGCCGGGCCTCAGAACCCCGTGACGCCGTCGGTGTGTTCGCGGAGCAGGTCGGCGTGGCCGTTGTGGCGGGCGTACTCGGACACCAGGTGGAAGAGCACCAGGCGCAGCGAGTGCTCCTCGCCGTCGAGCACGAAGGTGTCGTCGAGGGACGCGGCGGCCAGGATTCCGTCCGCGATCCGGCGCTCCTCCAGGAGCCGTGCGTAGTCCTCCTCGGCCCGGGACGGGTCCAGCTCCTCGAAGTCGGCGTCCTTCGACGGGCTCTCCGAGAACAGCCGCGGGACCGGCTCGGCGGCGAACCGCTGGCGGAACCAGGTGCGTTCGACCTTGGCCAGGTGGCGGATCAGGCCGAGCAGGGAGAGGTTCGAGTCCGGCAGGGGCCGCAGCGCCAGCTGTTCGCCGGTCAGCCCCTGGCACTTGGTCAGGAAGGTGTCGCGCTGCCACGCGAGGTAGCCGGTGAGCATTTCGCGCTCGCCGGCCACGAGCGAGCCGCCGGTACGGGTGACGTCGGGTGCGGTCCAGGTCATGTCCGGATCATGCCGCCCGGCCGTACCGCCGCGCCAGCCCCTTTCCCCGCGCGAGGCGGTACACCGCGCCGTACACCAACAGCGCCGCCCCGGCGCCCGCCAGCGAACCGAAGGCCACGGTCGGGACCAGCTCGAACGCGGGTGCGTCCCCGGGCAGTCGGGACCAGCGGACGATCCGCAGCACCGTCCCGACCGCGGCGGCCGCCCCGATCCAGCAGAACACCGCCCACCGCGCCCGCGCCCCCAGTGCCGGCACGACTGCGGCCGCGGCCCCGTCGGCGGACCGCCGCCGCACCTCCCGCACCAGCCACAGCACGAGCACACCCAGGGCCACCGCCGAGGAGCCGTACTGCACCGCCGTGTACAGCGGGCGGCCCGCGACCACCGTGTGCTCCAGGGCGGGGAACAGACGCGCTCCGGCGCGGCCGGGGTGGGTGAAGGCGTCCCATCCGACGTGGGTGGCGGCGCCGACCGCCGCGGAGACCGCGAACCACCACACCTGCCGCGGCGATCGCAGCGCGGCCGGTGCCGGCAGTGCTGCGACCGCCGCCCACCGTGCGGGCAGCAGCGCGAGCAGCGGCTCCCGCAGCAGCCCGCGCCACAGCGCCACCGCCGCGGCGGCGAGCAGCACGTCCACCGTCGCCACACCCCACCAGGCGTGCGTCACCGCGCCCAGGCCGAACGCCCCCGGTACCACCGAGTCCGCGAAGTAGGGCGCGTCCGGCACCGTGGAACCGGCCACCAGGGCGGCGGCGACCAGCGGGCCGCGACCCCGCCCACGGGCGATCAGCGGAAGAACGGCGGCGGGATGGCTGAAGGTGAACGGCACGCGCCCACGATAGGGCGTGCCTGCCGAGGTGCACGGGTGACCGCTCGGGGCACGTGGGGGCACCTCACGGCCGAAGGCCGACGGAGAACCGCGCGATCCGGATGCGGGCCGTACTGTGCGCCGGTGACGGGGAGTTGACGGTGCGCCGGATATCTCCTAACGTGACCACCCGGCGCACCGAGCGCCCACCCCGCACCGTGCGGAGAAGGGAGGCACCGCGATGTACACCATTCACACACCGGCGCTTCCCCACGGAGTCGACCGGGCCGCCTAGAGCACACGACGTGCCTGCGGTCGGGGAGCGCCTGCCGACACTGCTTCGGAGGCAGCGTGCGCATCCGCCCCACCGTCGAGTCCGATCTCGACGAGGTTCTCTCCTGCACCGTCACGGCCCCGGTCAGCTGGGCCGACCCCGATCGCTACCGCCGCTTCCTCGCGGACGGCAGCTACCGCCCCGCCCACACCTGGATCGCCGAGGACGAAGCGGGCCGGCTGATGGCCCGCGCCGTCTGGTGGACCTTCCCGACCGGCGACCGGCCGCTCGCCCTGGACTGCATCTGGGTGGACGACTCGGTGGCCGACCCCGCCGCGCTGGCCGCGGAGCTGCTCACCACCGCCCATGCGGCCTTCCCCGCGGGGGAGTTGCCGGAGTACCACCTGTTCCTGCCACCGGCCTGGCGGGACGACCCGGCCGTCCTGGCCGCGGTGGAGTGGCGCCGGGACGTCGCGGCCCGAGCCGGGCTGACCGAGGAGCTGGAGCGGCTCCGATACGAGTGGACGCCGGATGCCCCGGTGCCCGCCGACAGCGGGCGGCTGGTCTTCTCGGAGGCCTCGGACGAGGAGTTCGTCGAGGTGTTCCGGCGGGTCGCGGCCGGCAGTCTGGACGACGACACCCGGCGCGGCCTGCTCCGCCTGGACCCGCAGGCGCAGGCCGAGGAGACCCTCGCCGACTACCTCCGGATGCCCGGTGACCGCTCCTGGTGGCGGCTGGCCAGGACCCCGGAGGGGGTGCCGGCCGGGTTCGCCCTGCCGTCGGCCAACAACGGCGGCCCGGTGGTGGGTTACCTCGGGGTCGTCCCGGAGCTGCGCGGCCGGGGGCTGGTCGACGAACTGCTCGCCGAGATCACCCGGAGCCATGCGGCCCGCGGTGCGGCGCGGATCGGGGCCGACACCGACTTCGGGAACACGCCGATGGCGGCTTCGTTCGACCGCGCGGGATATCGGAACTTCGGTGTCCGGCTGGTGTTCTCGGGCCCTGCGTCGGCGGCCTGACGGATCGTCGGGTCACCGGCCCGGCCGAACCTTAAGACAGTCTTAGGTATCTCCGAAATTGCGCCGCCCGTCATGATTGAGAGTGATATTGCACCTACTCTGTGCAATTTCACTATTTGACGGGGCGTCTAACGACAGATCACGAAACATAACGTTTCTATAAAGTCGTATGCGAAGGCGGCGGCGGGTCGGTCTGGACCAATCCGTCGCCGTCGACCCAACTCGACTTCTCCACAAAGCATTTGGCGAACCGGCCAGTCGAATTGTGGAGACGTTGAACCCCGTACTTCTTCGCGCGTAGAACACGGGCGGCCCCACCGTTCCGAGGTTCTGGCAGTATTCCCGGCACTCAACCCCTCTCAAGGAATGAGGTGTGGTTTGTCCGGTCGTAGAAGAGCGGTCAAGCGGCGGCGCAACACCCGCGTGATGCTGGTGGCAGCCGCCGTGGCCGCGGCGGGGGTCTTCGTGGGCAGCGCTGCCATGGGCGGCGCCTTCACCGACGAACGGAGCACGGCTGCGGCCGGCGTCTCCGCCGACGGTGCCGCGCCGGCCTCCGATCCCGCGCACGACAAGGCCCCCGAACCGGTGGCCTCGATACCCAGCAACGACCCGCCGCGCGGCCTGGTGTACACCGGCCTCAAGGCCGCCCCCAAGGGCGACAAGTGCGTCGGCGTGCTGAAGACGGCCCAGGGCAACTGCACCCACGGCCCCGACTCCCCGCCCAAGGGCGTGGACATCAAGAAGGACACCGCCCCGGCGGTGAAGACCGAGGAGCCCGCCGCCGACCCGAGCCGCACCGGCTCGACCGGCCAGGCCGCGCAGGCCCCGGCGGCCGGTGCGGAGGCGGCCGTCGACGCCGCCGCCCAGCCTGCGGCCGCCGCGGCCCCGGCCCCTGCGGCGAGCACCCAGCCCGGCCGCACCGCGGCCGCCGGCCCCGCGGGCCAGACCGTCCAGTGCGACGGCGACGGCAGCACCGGCAACCGCGTCCAGGTGGTCTACGTGCACGGCCCCGGCAAGGACCGGTACGCGCAGTACGCCGCCTCGTTCCGCAAGTGGGCCGCGGACGCCGACACCATCTACTTCGCCAGTGCCCAGGAGACCGGCGGCGTCCGGCACATCCGGTACGTGACCGCGGCGGACTGCACGCCGTCCGTGCTCAACGTCGAGCTCCCGGACTCGGCGCTGGCCGAGTTCAGCGCGATGAACTCCGCGCTGTCGCAGAAGGGCTTCAACCGCAAGGACCGCAAGTACATGGTCTTCGCGGACGCCAACGTCTACTGCGGCATCGGCACCTTCGCCGGCGACGAGCGCCCGACCCAGGACAACCTGTCCAACTTCGGCCCCTCGTACGGCCGGACGGACTCCGGCTGCTGGGGCGGCTCCACCGCGGCGCACGAGCTCGGCCACAACCTCGGCGCGGTCAACAACAGCGCGCCGAACACCAGCCGCGGCGCGCACTGCACCGACGAGTGGGACGTCATGTGCTACTCCGACTCGCCCTACTACCCGGCGATGCGCACCGTCTGCCCCGAGCGCGGCCACGACGAGCGCCTGGACTGCAACCACGACGACTACTACAACACCAGTCCGAAGCCCGGCAGTTACCTGGCCACGCACTGGAACGTCGCCGACAACCGGTTCCTGATGACCGGCGGCGGCACCAACCCGAACCCGAACCCGAGCCCGTCGCCGACCTCCTCGCCGACCCCGTCGCCCAAGCCGAGCCCGACCGGCCCGACCGGCACCACCGGCCCGGACCCGACGGTCGGCCGACTCGCCTCGGACTCCGCCGTCCTCAACTGGCCCGCGGTCAACGGCGCCGAGTGGTACCAGGTCCGGCTGAACGGCAACTTCCTCACCTGGGTCCAGCAGAACTCGGTGCGCATCTACAACCTGCGCCCGGACACCGACTACAAGGTCTCGGTGGCGTTCCGCGACCGCTCCGGCAAGGACTCCGCGCCCGGCCGCACCGTCGCCTTCCACACCCCGAAGGCCGGCGCCACCACCACGCCCACCCAGGCGTACACCATGGTCAACGGCACCACCGGCCTCGCCGCCGAGGTGTGGGGCGGCAAGTCCGCCGACGGCACCGTGCTGGTCGCCTCCCAGCCCAACGGCTACGCGGGCCAGCGCTGGTACTTCGACGACGCCGGCAGCGGCTACGCCCGGATCCGCTCCGCGGTCTCCGGCAAGTGCCTGCAGCTCGGCGGCGCCGCCTCCGCCGGCCAGTGGGTGCACCAGCAGCCCTGCAACGGCTCCAACACCGCGCAGCAGTGGCGGATCGCGACGGCCGGCAGCGGCCTGACCGTCACCGCCAAGGGCAGCTCGCTCGTCCTCGGCATCAGCAGCCGGCCGTACTACGGCACCTGGCTGATGGAACTCCAGGACCCGGCCGGCTCCGGCTACCACAGCTGGACCGTCCAGAAGGCGTCCTGACGCTCCGCCGCGCAACCGGGGGCCCGCGCGCAGCCGCGGGCGGGCCCCCGCCGCACCACCGACTGCCCCAGGAGCGAACGCCCATGCGCACTCTCCGTACCGCGGTGGCCTGCACCGTCCTCACCGGCCTGCTCACGCTCGGCCCGGCCGCGACGGCACACGCCCACGGCGACACCATCCGCCTCACCGTCACCGGTTCGACCACCGGGCACCCGCTCGCCACCGCCGTGTGGGAGAACGACCAGGACCCGGTCGACGAGCGGATCGCGGGCACCTTCTCCGCGACCGCCCCCGACGGCAGCACCGTCGGACCCTGGCCGCTGGTGGCCGTGCCCGGCAAGCCCGGCACCCTCACCACCGAACAGGCCCTGCCGCCCGGCCACTGGACCGTCACCGCCGAGACCGCCTTCCCCGGGCTCGGCCGCTACCAGGGCACCCTGGACGTGCCGGTGAGCGACCCGCCGGGCTCCGCCCCGTCGACCGGGCCGACCACCCGCACCGCCGGGCCGACCACCGGCACCTCCCGGGCACCGTCCGGCTCGCCGGGCGCGGTCACCGACCCCGTCCCGGCCGGCACCGCGGCCACCGGGAGCCCGGCACCCTCGGCGGCCGGCAGCGACCGCCCGGCCTGGCTGCTCGCCCTGGCGGGCCTCGGCACCGCCGTCCTCGCGGGCGGCGCGGTGACCGTCGCCGTCCGCATCCTGCGGCGCTCCGCCCGGACCTGACGGCCGGTCGGCCACGACGGGCACCCCACAGGCCCGCCCCCTTCGCACGGCGCTGCGGCCGCGCACCCGCGCCGCCGCACCCGTGCCTCCAGTCCCCGCGCCCGTGCGCACGCCCGGCCGGGCACACCCCGGCCCCGGGCGCCTCCGGTTCACCCGACCCGCCGCCGGCCACCCCGGCGGCCCGGGCCGGACCCTCGGATCAAGGAGCACCATGCACAAACTCCGCGCGTCCCGCCGCAGGAAGACACTGCTGGCCGCGATCGTCGCCGCACTCTCCGGAGCCCTGCTCTTCGGCATCGGCGTCTTCGCCCAGGCCGACACCGCCACCGGCACCGTGACCGCCGGCCAGGGCGGCTTCCGCACCATCAACCAGCGCGCCCAGCCGTCGCTGACCGCCAAGGTCACCGGCAGCTCCGCGGTCGGCGACCGCGTCCCCACCGCCTGCCGCACCACCGGCGACCGGGTCGAGAACAACACCCGCTGGATCTGGTCCGGCACCTACTACATCGCCGACGCCTTCATCAAGGAGAACACCAACAACCTGCAGGTCTGCGGCTCGACCACCCCGACCGGCACCGCCAGGACCCTCAACATCGGCATGCAGAAGCAGGTCAGGACCCAGTGGTGCTGGGACGCCTCCGGCGTGACCATCGCCAACTTCTGGGGCCGCACCGCCACCCAGGAGGAGTTCTGCCGGCTCGCCGCCCAGGGCACCTGGGTGAACTGCAACAACCAGCCCGCGACGCTGGAGGACATGGCGAACGGCCTGGCCCGGCTGGGGATGTCCAACAGCGGCCGCAGCCTGTACCGCAATGCCTCGTTCGCCGAGTCCACCACCGAGATCGCGGCCGGCCGCCCGTTCGCCGTCCGGATCGGCTGGCGCACCGGCGGCGGCCACATGAACGTCGTCTACGGCTACGACAGCGCCAGCAACATGATCGCCGTCGGTGACCCCTGGCCCAGCACCCAGACCTACACCTGGTGGAACTACAACACCTACTCCAGCAACAACTCGTTCCAGTGGACCCACTCCCGCATCGGCATCCACGGCTGAGGAGACGACAGATCGTGCCCATCACACCGCAGCTCCGCCGCACGGCCGTGCTCGCCGCCGGCGCCGCACTCGCCCTGCTCGCCTCCGCGTCCCCGGCCCACGCCGACGGGCCAGACCTCGGAACCGCCAAGCAGGTCCTGCAGTCCGGCCAGGTCCGGGACACCGTCTCCCGCTTCCTGGTCGCCACCCGGCAGCCCGGCGCCCCGGCCGCCGCAGCCGCCGACGGCGGCACCGTCGGCGCCCCGCGCAGTGACGCCGCCCCCGCCGGACCGCCCGCCTTCGACCTGAAGGATCCGGTCGCGCTGTACGAACTCGCACCCGAGTTCGTCTCCGGCAAGGCGAAGCCCACCGCCGAGAACGCCCTGCGGCTGTCCTACCTGGCCTCCCGGGTCGCCGCCGCCGACGGCCACCGCGCCTCCGTGCTGCTCGCCCCGCAGGACCGGGACCGCAGCTGGCAACTGGCCGGCATCCGGGACGGCGACAGCGAGGTCTCCCTCGCCGAGCAGGGCACCGACCGGGCCCGCACCTTCACCGAGCCGCAGATCCACGCCTGGTACCGGCTCACCGACAAGGGCCAGGTCGAGGCGCTCAACCAGGAGGCGACCACCGGCCTCGGCGGGCGCCGCAGCACCACCCTGGCCGCCTACCAGAAGCTCGTCACCGCCCGCTACGGCGACAAGCTGCCCGGTTCGGCCTACGACCGCAAGGGCCTGGCCGGCGGCTACCCCGGCCTCGACGAGTCCGCACCGCCGGCCGCCGGCACCGCCCCGGTGGCGGCCGCCGCAGCCGACCGCGCCCCGGCCGGGCCGGCCACCGCGTGGTGGGCCGCAGCGGCAGCCGCCGTGCTCGCCCTCGCCGGCGGCGCCGCCGTCCTGATCCGCCGCCGCTCCGCCGGCACCCGCTGAGCGGACCCGGACCCGCCGGCGCCGCGGCCACCGTCCTGTCCGGCGGCCGCGGCGCCGGCGCCCCCGCGAACGGGGCCGACACCGGCCGGGTTGCGGTGCGAAGCCCGCCCCCGCGGCCGATCCTGGGAGGGCAAGCCCCGCACAGTCCGCCCAGGGAGACCATCCATGACCATCGCCGGAGACTGGTACAACGAGTTCGGCTCGCACATGCGGCTCACCGCCGACGAGTCCGGCGGACTCACCGGGACGTACGTCTCGGGCGCCGGACACGTCGCCGGACCGTACGACCTCACCGGATGCCAGGACACCCCCGCCCGGCCGGGCCACGGCACCGCCGTCGGCTGGACGGTCGCCTGGCGCAACGAGCAGGGCGACGCCGGCTCGGTCACCAGCTGGAGCGGCCAGTACCTGGACGGCGACGACACCATCCTCGCCACCTGGCTGCTCACCCGGTCGGCCGCCGCCTCCGACGTCTGGGAGTCCACCGTCGTCGGCCAGGACGTCTTCACCCGCCGGGCACCCAGCCCCGAGGAGATCGAACGCCACCTCCGCGGCCGCCGCCCCGCCTCCCACCCCAGCTGACGCACCACCCCCGGGGGCGCCCCCGAGCACGGGGCGCCCCTTCGTACCCGCCGGTAGCGGCTGCGCGTACGATCGTCGGGCCATGGAGAACACAGCCACCTTCACCAGCTACGTCGCCGTCGGGGACTCCTTCACCGAGGGCATGTGCGACGACCTGCTGCCCGACGGCCACTACCGCGGCTGGGCCGACCGGCTCGCCGCCGCACTGGCCGCCGAGCGGAACGGCGACGGCTTCCGCTACGCCAACCTCGCCGTCCGCGGCAAGCTGATCGGCCAGATCTGCGACGAGCAGGTCGGGCCGGCCGCCGCCATGGGCACCGACCTGGTCACCCTGGCCGGCGGACTCAACGACGTGCTGCGCCCCGGCTGCGACATCGCCCACGTCAGGGAACGGTTCGGCATCGCCGCCCGCACCCTGCTCGCCGGCGGCGCCACCGTGGTCATGTTCACCAGCACCGACCCCAGCCGCCGGATGCCCGGCGGCACCCGCCTGCTGCCGGCCGTCCTGGAGCTCAAGGCCTTCGTCGAGGGCATCGCCCGGGACTCCGGCGGCAGGGCGGTCGTCGTCGACCTCTTCAGCGCCCCCTGCTTCGACGACCCGCGGATGTGGGCCGAGGACCGCCTCCACCTCTCCGCGGAGGGCCACCGCCGGGTCGCCGTCGCCGTCCTCGAGGCACTCGGCCGCCCCGCCGCCCAGGACTGGCGCATCCCGCTGCCGCCCGCGGCCCCGCAGAGCCGCACCGCGAAGCTCGGCGCCGACCTGCGCTGGCTGCGGAGCCACCTCGGCCCCTGGATCGGCCGCCGCCTCACCGGCCGCTCCTCCGGCGACGGCCGCCCGCCCAAGCGCGCCGAACTCCTCCCGTACGAGGGCTGAGCCCGTCCCGCCCGCTTCCGCACGTACGTCCCCGGGTACCCCCCAGAACAGGAGAACGAGCATGGCCGAGCCGCTGATCGCCGCCGTTGCGGGCCGGGTGCCCGCGGTCGACCCGACGGCGTTCGTCGCCCCCAGCGCCGTCGTCGTCGGCGCGGTCACCGTCGCCGCCCGGGCCGGCATCTGGTACGGCGCCGTGCTGCGCGGCGACGCGGAGGCGATCTCGGTCGGTGCCGACACCAACATCCAGGACAACTGCACCCTGCACGCCGATCCCGGCTTCCCGCTGCGGCTCGGCGAGCGGATCTCGGTCGGCCACAACGCGGTGCTGCACGGCTGCACCGTCGAGGACGACGTGCTGGTCGGCATGGGCGCCACCGTCCTCAACGGCGCCCGGATCGGCACCGGCTCGCTGATCGCCGCCGGGGCCGTGGTCACCCAGGGCACCGAGGTGCCCCCGGGCTCCCTGGTCGCAGGTGTGCCGGCGAAGGTCCGCCGCCCCCTCACCGAGGAGGAGCGCGCCGGCATCAAGGCCAACGCCGAGGGCTACCTCCTCCTCGCCGACGCCCACCGGGACATCGAACCGCAGTAGGGAAACCCATGCGGTGCCCCGCTCGACTGATCCGGGGTGGGGGGCGCAAGCTGTGATCACCCCCCATGTGACGGCGGTGCCGGGTCCGGCTGCGGCCGGTCGGGGCGGGCCGAGGCCCGGCAGAGCGGAGGAGCCGTGTTCCAACTGCTGTGGATTCTGATGATCGGTTTCGTGCTCGGCGTCCTGGCCAAGCTGGTCCTGCGCGGGCCGCAGGCGATCCCGTGGTGGTTGACGATGCTGCTCGGCGCCGCCGGTGCGCTGCTGGGCAACGCGGTCGCAGGCTGGATCGGCGTCGCACGCACCGGGGGAGTGGACTGGACCCGGCACCTGCTGCAGATCGGTTTCGCCGTCGCCCTGGTCGCCGTGGTGGCACCGATGTGGGAGCGCCGGAAAGCCGGCCGCTGAGTCGTGGCGTCCCCGGACGCGCGCCCGCCGGGCCCGGTCGATCGGCCGGGCCCGGCGGGCGTTCGGATGCAGGGCCGCGGCGTCAGTCCGCCACGAACTCGAGCAGATCCGTCTCGAAGGCCGCCCGGTAGGCGCCGTACAGGCCGTGCGAGCCGCCCTCGTAGATCTTGAGGATGTTGTCCGGCACGTGCTGGGCCGTCTTCAGGGCGGAGGCCTGCAGCGGCACGATCTGGTCGTCGTCACCGTGCGCGATCAGCGTCGGGACGTCGATCCGCTGCAGGTCCTCGGTGAAGTCGGTCTCCGAGAACTGCTTGATGCACTCGTAGGCCCCGCGCAGGCCGGCCTGCATGCCCATCAGCCAGAAGGCCCGGCGGGTGCCCTCGGAGACCTCGGCGCCGGGGCGGTTGAAGCCGTAGAAGCTCTCCGAGAGGTCCCAGTAGAACTGGGAGCGGTCGGCCGCCACGCCGGCCCGGATCCCGTCGAAGACCTCCATCGGGGTGCCCTCGGGGTTGGACGCGCTCTGCAGCATCACCGGCGGCACCGCGCCGAGCAGCACGGCCTTGCGGACCCGCGCGGTGCCGTGCCGCCCGATGTACCGGGCGACCTCGCCGCCGCCCGTGGAGTGCCCGACCAAGACGGCGTCGCGCAGGTCGAGGTGCTCGATCAGCGCGGCCAGGTCGTCCGCGTATGTGTCCATGTCGTTGCCCTGCCAGGGCTGGTCGGAGCGGCCGTGACCGCGCCGGTCGTGGGCGACCGCCCGGTAGCCGTCCTCGGCGAGCAGCCTGAGCTGCTCGTCCCAGGCGTCGGCGTTGAGCGGCCAGCCGTGGCTGAACACGACGGGCCGCCCGCTGCCCCAGTCCTTGTAGAAGATGCCGGTGCCGTCGGCGGTCGTGATCCTCGGCATGTCGCTTCCTTGTCTCCGGGCGCCGGGGCGGGCCCGCGCCGGGGTGGGGTGTGCGGATCGCGCAGCGGCCGTGGCTCCGCCGAACGGTTGGCCGGCGGCGCGCCCGAGGGCGTGCGCGGTGGACATGCTTCGACCGTAGGGCGGCCCGGCCGCCGGGGCGTGTTTTCGGAGGTCGCCCGGGTGGCCGGTTCAGGCGGCGGTGGTGACGGTGACCGTGGTGAAGCCGAGCGAGCGCAGCAACCCCTCGAGCATGGCCGCGGTGTTGGTCTCGGCGGTGGTGGTGAGGGCGGTGTCGCGGGCGGCGGTCTGGATCTTCTCGGTCGCGAGGATCTCCAGCCGCTGCTGGTCGCCGGGGTTGCCGGAGAAGAAGTCGCCGATCCGGTCGAAGAGTCCGCGCTGCTGGGAGAAGACGTACGAGCGGCGGACGTCGAGCGCGGCCTCGGCGAGGCGGGCGTGCGGCAGGGCGACGGTGGCCGTGCGGCGGTCCTCGGAGACGGTCACCGAGCCCTGCTGCAGGCCGCCGAGGTCGACGTAGGCGCCGACGGTCCCGGCGGCGACGTACAGGGTGCGCTTGCCGAGGAGCTGGGACGGCAGGAACTTCGCGTCCTGGTCGAGGTCGACGATGACCTGGAAGTTGCCGGTGGCGGCGGTGTACCGGCTCATGTTCTGGATGGACTTGAGGACGGCGGGCTGGCTGCGGTCGACCTCCCGCCGGGCGAACGGGTCCGGCAGGCCGGGCACCAGGTCGAGCCGGGCCGCCGTGAACAGCAGGGCGACCACGGCGGCCAGGGCGAGCGGCAGCCGGAGGACGCGGGGGAGAGCGGGGAGCCGACGGCCGGCGCGGACCGGATCGGCCTTCCCGGTGGTGCGGTCGTTCTCGGCGGCGGTGTCGGGTACGGACCGGCGGGCCATCGCAGAACCTCCTGGGTCGGTGCGGGCGCGGGTGTCCGGCCCGCGCGCGCATCCTTCCCCCGATCGGCGGTTCGATTCGGCCCGCCCGGGCCCGGCTCCGACCGGGCCCGGTTCCGCCCGGGCCCGGGTTCAGCCGGCCCAGGGCGGGGTGACCGTGGAGCCGTCCGGGAGGACGGCCTGCAGGCCGACGGTGCTGGTGACCCATGCGGCGGCGGGGCCGGGGCCGGGGTTGTCCAACCGGAGCACCGAGCCGGCCGGGGCGACCGCGGTGTCTCCAGGGGCGAGGACGACGGTGGTGCCGCCGAGGGTGACGGCCGGGGTGCCGTCGAGTACGTGCAGCACCTCCTCGTGGCTGATGGTGTGCTCCACGCCCCGGGTGCCGGCCGGGACGTCCAGGCGCCACGCGCGGAGCCGGTCCGCGCCGGTGGTGGCCGAGGCGTGCGAGGTGAAGCGGGCGCCGTGCAGCTCGTACACGGTGGCGTCGGCGGGGCGGACGACCGGCATGCGGGATTCCTCCGGGCTCAATGGTCAGCTTGATTGACTATATGGTCAGGTGGATTGACCATATAGTCAAGCGACTGGACTTGTTCGGAGGTGGGCCGGCCCGGCCCGGAGCCCGGTGAATCGTCAAGTGCCTAGACTGTCCGCCATGGACGAGCATGTTGCCCGCGCCCTTCCGCCCCTGGTCCTGGGCCTCGCCGCGGACCTGGTCCGCACCATCGACGAGGGCGTACGGGCCCGCGGCTTCGACGACGTGCGGCCGGCGCACGGCTTCGCCTTCGTCCGGCTCGCCCCCGACGGCGCGACCGTCGGCGAACTCGCCGAGCACCTCGGCGTCACCAAACAGGCCGCCAGCCAGATGGTGGAGGAACTCGTCCGCAAGGGATACGTGGAGCGCCACCCGCACCCCGGTGACGCCCGCGCCCGCCTGGTGGTCCTGACCGCGCGCGGGTGGGCCTGCACCCGGGCCGCCGACGAGGCCGCCGCCGACGCCGTCCGCCCCTGGCAGGAGGCCCTCGGGGAGCAGCGCATCGGGCAGCTCACCGCCGACCTGGCGGAGCTGACCCCCAGCGGGAGGCTGCGCCCGGTCTGGTGACGCCCCCGCCGGTGCCCCGCCGCCGATGCCCCGGACGGCCCGTCAGTCCCGGTCGAAGGAGCGGAGGAAGGCCTCCAGCAGCGAGGCGTCCCCGAAGACCTCCAGCCGGTCGTCGCCGGCCCGGCCCCAGAGCCACAGCAGCAGGTCGGAGGCCTCGCCGCGGACGGCCACCGCGCCCTTGGCGTGCTCGCGGGCGACCGTCCACGCGCCGTCGGCGACCCGCACCGACCACTCGCCCTCACCGTCGGTGGCGTGCAGGTGCACCCCGCCCTCCGGGAAGTCCGCCGGCGGGACGGCCTCGCCGTGGAAGAGCGCCAGGAACTCGTCGACGCCGTCGACGGCCGTGGCGCGCGGGACCGGCTCGGCGAGACCGGCCGCGGACTGGGCGTCCCAGCAGTGCACGGCCGTCTCCTGGGCCATCCGGCGCTGGACGAACCCGGCGTCCTTGCGGGCGGACCAGGACCAGCGCGGCTCGTCCGGATCGAGCTCCGCCAGCACGGCGGCCAGCTCCTCGCACTGCGTGCCGAACCAGGGGATCAGCTGCTCGTCGCCGACCGGGGCCGGATCCTCGTAGCCGTCGGGGCCGGCGAGCTCGCCGGAGGCGATCAGGCGCCAGAAGAGGTAGACCTCGCCGGTGTGCCGGACGAGGTCCCGCACCGTCCAGTCCGGGCAGCCGGGGACGGGCAGGTCGAGGCGGCCGTCGGCGGCCTCGGCGAGGCGGGCGGCGCCCTCGCGGAGAGCTGACACGTAGTCGGATCGGTTCACGGGGCGAACGGTAGTCCGGCGCCCCGGTGGCGGACCATCGGGTTTCGGGCCGCCGGCCGCCGCCGGCCCGCTGCTCAGGCCACCCGGATCGGGCCGCGGTTCACCCGCGGTGCCTCCTGCAGCGCCGCCACGGGGGAGACCGAGGCCCGCCACAGCCGGGCCGCCGACCACAGCGAGGCGATCAGCAGCAGACCGTTGCGGGCCACGATCACCAGCGTGGGCTGCCAGCCGCCCTTGATCATCGCGTCGAAGAACAGCGGGTAGTCGACCGTGGTGACGCCCACCGCCAGCAGGATGACCACCGCCACCGGGCGCTGCGAGGAGCCGCGCACCGTCAGGCAGACCGCCGTCAGGCCGATCAGCCAGATCAGGTACTGCGGGCTGATCACCCGGCTGGTCACGGTGAACAGCAGCACCGCGGTCAGCGCCGCGTCGTACGGCAGCGCGGGGTTCCACCGGCGGGCGCGGAACCGCCACAGCAGCAGCCAGCCGAAGGCGAGGGCGGTCAGCACCAGCGACATCTTCGCCACCAGGTCCACGTGCGGGCCGAGGAACTCCAGCGAGCCGTAGTGCATGTCGACCTCGCCCGGCCAGCCCAGCTCCCTGGCGACGTGCAGCACGCTGCCGCCCAGCGACTCGATCTCCACGCCGCGGCCGCGCTGCGCGGTCAGGAAGTCCAGCACACCGTCGAACAGCGTCGCCAGCACCAGCAGCAGCGCCGCCGCCGACAGGCACATCGCCGTCCAGGCCTGCCGGGTGCCCCTGCCGCGGGGCGCGCCGAGCACCACCAGGGCCGGCCACACCTTGACCATCGCGCCGATCCCGGCCAGCACCCCGCCGGCCCGCGGCCGGCTCGGCATCAGCAGCAGCGCGGCCATCGCCAGTGCCGTCACCGGCAGGTCGTACCGGCCGTACGGCAGGCCCAGCATCAGCGGCAGCGACAGCGCCCACATCCACGCCCCGGCGGTCGAGCGGCCCCGGTGCACCCCGCCGTTGCGGCGCAGCGACACCCGCACCAGCGCGGCCTGGGTGACGGCGTCCGTGAGCAGCATCAGCAGCACGAACGCCTGCAGGTAGGTGAGGTAGGGCACCAGGCCCGGCGCCAGCATGGTCAGCGCCGCGCCCGGCGGGTACTGCCAGGTCACGTCGCCCACCGGGAAGCGGCCCTCGCTCAGCACCTCGTACCAGTGGAAGTAGGTGCGGTGCACCTCGACGGCCTGCTCGGCCTTGCCGGAGCGCAGCATGCCGATCATGACCAGCCGCGAGGCGACCCAGTAGCCGGCCAGGGCGAGGGCCTCGCGGGGCCAGGTGGCGGGCCGCGTCCAGCGGAACGGCCCGTCCAGGGGCACCCCCCACTGGGTGACCGGTGTCGGACCCTGAGCCACCTTCGCCTCCATGGAGCTGCGCGTGCCTGTGATCTATCTCATACCAGACAAATCGGGCCTGGTGATCGCGGTGCAACCGTGTGTCACCGACCGTCAGCACAACGCGCCACGCCGTCCGCAGGACACGGCCCGACCCGATCCGGCGCGCCGCACCTGCCAGAATGCAGGGCGTACCAGGAGGAACCCCGGGAGAAGGTGGCAGGCCCCGTGACCATGCCGGTCGAACGCAAGATCGCCGAAGAGCTGGGCGTCCGCGAGGGGCAGGTGAAGGCGGCCGTCGACCTGCTCGACGGCGGCTCGACCGTGCCCTTCATCGCCCGCTACCGCAAGGAGGCCACCGGCGCGCTCGACGACGCCCAGCTGCGCACCCTCGAAGAGCGCCTGCGCTACCTGCGCGAGCTCGAGGAGCGCCGCACCGCCGTCCTGGAGTCCGTCGAGGCGCAGGGCAAGCTGGACGACGAACTGCGCGCCCGCATCCTGGCCGCCGACTCCAAGGCGCGCCTGGAGGACATCTACCTCCCCTTCAAGCCCAAGCGGCGCACCAAGGCGCAGATCGCCCGCGAGGCTGGCCTGGAGCCGCTCGCCGAGACCCTGCTCGCCGACCCCGCCCAGGACCCGGCCGCCCTCGCCGCCGGCTACCTGAACGAGGCCGTCGCCGACACCGCCGCCGCCCTCGAGGGCGCCCGCGCCATCCTCGTCGAGCGCTTCGGCGAGGACGCCGACCTGGTCGGCTCGCTCCGCGAGCGGATGTGGACCAGGGGCCGCCTGGTCGCCACCGTCCGCGAGGGCAAGGAGCAGGACGGCGCCAAGTTCTCCGACTACTTCGACTTCGCCGAGCCCTACACCAAGCTCCCCTCGCACCGCATCCTCGCCATGCTCCGCGGCGAGAAGGAGGAGATCCTCGACCTCGAGCTCTCCCCGCTGGACGGCTCCGAGGAGACCGACCTCCCCGGCGAGAACGACTACGAGCAGCGGATCGCCGCCCGCTTCGGCATCGCCGACCGCGGCCGCCCCGCCGACAAGTGGCTCACCGACACCGTCCGCTGGGCCTGGCGCACCCGCATCCTCGTCCGGCTCGGCATCGACCTGCGGACCCGGCTGCGCCAGGAGGCCGAGGACGAGGCCGTCCGCGTCTTCGCCGCCAACCTGCGCGACCTGCTGCTCGCCGCCCCGGCCGGCACCCGCGCCACCATGGGCCTCGACCCGGGCTTCCGCACCGGCGTCAAGGTCGCCGTCGTCGACGCCACCGGCAAGGTCGTCGCCCACGACACGATCTACCCCCACCAGCCCGCCAACAAGTGGGACGCCGCGCTCGCCACCCTCGCCGCCCTCGCGAAGAAGCACGCCGTCGACCTCGTCGCGATCGGCAACGGCACCGCCTCCCGCGAGACCGACAAGCTCGCCGAGGACCTGATCGGGCGCAACCCCGACCTCGGGCTCACCAAGGTCATGGTCTCCGAGGCCGGCGCCTCCGTGTACTCGGCCTCCGCCTTCGCCTCCCAGGAACTGCCCGGCCTGGACGTCTCCATCCGCGGCGCGGTCTCCATCGCCCGCCGCCTCCAGGACCCGCTCGCCGAACTGGTCAAGATCGACCCCAAGTCGATCGGCGTCGGCCAGTACCAGCACGACCTCAGCGAGGTGAAGCTCTCCCGCTCGCTGGACGCCGTCGTCGAGGACTGCGTCAACGCCGTCGGCGTCGACGTGAACACCGCCTCCGCGCCGCTGCTCACCCGGGTCTCCGGCATCACCGGCACCCTCGCCGACAACATCGTCGCCCACCGCGACGCCAACGGCCCCTTCCGCACCCGCCGGGCGCTCAAGGACGTCGCCCGGCTCGGCCCGAAGGCCTTCGAGCAGTGCGCGGGCTTCCTGCGCATCCCCGGCGGCGAGGACCCGCTGGACGCCTCCGCCGTCCACCCCGAGGCATACCCGGTCGTCCGCCGCATCCTCGCCGCGACCGGCGGCGACCTGCCCGCCCTGATCGGCAACAGCTCCGCGCTGCGCGCGCTGCGCCCGGCCGACTTCGCCGACGACACCTTCGGCGTGCCGACCGTCACCGACATCCTCGGGGAGCTCGACAAGCCCGGCCGCGACCCGCGCCCGGCGTTCAAGACCGCGACCTTCAAGGAGGGCGTCGACAAGATCGGCGACCTCGAGGTCGGCATGGTGCTCGAGGGCGTCGTCACCAACGTCGCCGCGTTCGGCGCCTTCGTCGACATCGGCGTCCACCAGGACGGCCTCGTGCACGTCTCCGCGCTGTCCAAGAACTTCGTCAAGGACCCGCGCGAGGTGGTCAAGCCCGGCGACATCGTCCGGGTCAAGGTCACCTCGGTGGACGTGCCCCGCAAGCGCATCGGCCTGACGCTCCGCCTCGACGACGACACCGCGCCCCGCTCCGGCGGCGACCGGGCGGACCGCGGCGACCGCGGCGACCGGCGCGGCGGCGACCGCGGCTCGCGCCCGCCCCGCCAGGACCGCCGCGGCGGCGGCCGCGAGCAGGCACCGGTGGTCAACTCCGCCATGGCCGACGCCCTCCGCCGGGCCGGCCTGACCCGCTAGACCTGGTGCCACGGGGGCGTGTGGGGTGCCCACCCACACGCCCCCGGGTGCTGCGGCCCCGCTATCCTCCTCGGGTTGTCCATGATCGTCGGGGACGAAATCCCGGGCCGCCCTCGCGCTCTCCGCGACCGACCACCGCCAGGTGCTGCTCGACTTCGGCGCCGACTGGTGCCCGGACTGCCACGTCCTCGACCGGCTCTTCCACGCCGAGCAGGTCGCGCCGCGGCTCCGCACCGACTACCGGGTGGTCGCCATCGACGTCGGCCGCTTCGACCACAACCTCGACCTCGCCGCCCGCTACGTCGACCTGAAGACGAGCGGCATCCCGGCCCTGGCCGTGCTCGCCCCGGACGGCACCGTCCGCACCGCCACCGACGACGGCTCCTTCGCCGACGCACGCTCGATGAGCGCCGGCACCGTGGCCGCCTTCCTCAAGCAGTGGTCCGCGAAGTGACGCTCCGCCCCCGGTACGCCGCGCTCCTCGGCGCGGCGCTCCTCCTACCGCTCGGCTGCGCCGCCCCGAGCCGGCCGGAGCCCGCGCCGTCGGGCCGCTACACCGGAGGCGGCGTCACGGTCGAACTCCGGCTGGACGCCGCCGACGCATCGCCCCGGCTCCTGCGGGCCACCATTCACCCCGCAGGAACCGGGCTTCCACCTCTACAGCGTCGACCTGCCCGAGGGCGGAGTGTCCGGCCTCGGCATTCCGACCAGGCTCGGGCTCCGGGGGTCGCTCGCGGCGGCCGGCACGCCGAAGGCCGACCGGCCGCTGCGGACCGTCAGCCCGTCCGGCCTCGGCGTCGCCCTGCCGGTCTACCCGGACGGCCCGGTGACCCTCACCGTGCCGGTCCGCAGCACCGGGACGGGACGGGCCGGCGCCGTGATCAGCTGCGGGGCCTGCAGCGCCCAGCGGTGCCTCGTCCCCGTCACGGATCAACCGGTCCCGCTCGACCCGTCCTGAACGCCGGGGCGGCACGCGGCGCCCCGCCGGTCAGCGGTGCGCCGCGCGGGACTCCACGGCGAGGGCGACCAGTTCGCCCCACCAGGCGTCGCGGCCGCGGACGAGCAGGCGCTGGGCCTCCTCGGCCGGCATCGCCCGTACCTCGACCACCTGCTCACCGTCGTCCGGGTTGGTCGGCAGCGAGTCGACCACCACCTCGGCCCAGCCCCACAGCCAGGCCTTCTCCGGGTGCGGCTGCCACGGCCGGTACGGCTCCGGGGCATCGGTGACGGCGTGGTGGGCGCCGATCCAGACCGGCGGCGAGAGCAGTCTCGCCCCCGCCTCCTCCCGCAACTCCCGCTCCAGGCACGACTCCACCGACTCGGCGGCCTCCCGGGTGCCGCCCGGCAGGAACCAGTGCCCGCGGGCGTCCTTGCAGAGGACCACCCCGCCTTCGGCGAAGCCGACGACATGGATGTTCGTGATCAGCTCGTCCGGCGGGAGCTCCGCCGAGAACTGCGCGTCAATACCGCCCCAGCCCCAGCGCTGCGGGGCGTGCAGGTGCGGGAACCGGGCCGCCAGGGCCGCGAGTTCCCCTGCTCTGTCCGTGGTGTCCGTCATTGATCGATACTAGTCCGCCCGCAGCCCCGCCGATGCGCGTTCACGGTCGCGTCGACCGTACGGGTGGCTCCGGACGTGACCCCTCGTGGTATTCGCGTGCCCGGAACCGCCTCGGACCGGCCGGCGGGAACTGACCGAGTACCACCACTTCGAGGGCGAGATGCAGCTCTCGGTGGTGCGCACCCACCTGCCGGCCCTCGGCATGCCGGGCTTCCTCGTCGTCCTCCGGGCACACCCGGCAGCCGAACGGGGAGCGGCCCGGTGTGCGGTCGCTCCCCGCTCCGCCGTTGCGGACCGCTCACCAGGCGGCCTCCTGGTAGTCCTTGAGGAAGACGCCGGAGACCGGGGAGCCGGCCTCGCCGCGGACGATGGGGTCGTAGATCCGGGCAGCGCCGTCGACGATGTCCAGCGGGGTGCGGAAGCCCGCGGCGGACTTGCGGGCCTTGACCGGCGCCGGGGTCTCGTCGGTGATCCAGCCGGTGTCGACGGCGCACAGGTGGACGCCGTGCTTGGCCAGTTCGGAGGCGCTGGTCCGGGTGAGCATGTTGAGGGCGGCCTTCGCCATGTTGGTGTGCGGGTGGTCCGGGGTCTTGTTGCGGACGGCGAACCGGCCCTCCACGGCGGTCACGTTGACGATGTACCGGTTCGGGTGCGGCGAGGCGAGCAGCAGCGGCAGCAGCCGGTCGCAGAGCAGTGCCGGGGCGACCGCGTTGACCAGCTGGACCTCCAGGACCTCGGCCGCGTCCAGCGTGCCGAGCCGGGCCGACCATGAGTTGTGCTCGGCGGTGTCGGGCAGCAGGCCGGCCTCGTCGGCCTCCGGCCGCAGCGCGGCCGGGAGGGCCGGGGCCGCGGCCGCGGCGGCGGGCTCGGCGGACTCGAGCTCGGCGGTGGGCCAGGCCGGGGCGAGCGCGGGCATCGGGCGGAAGCCGGGGGCGTGCAGCACCCTGGCACCGGCGGGCAGTTCGGCCTGCTCGCCGGCGGTGAGCAGGGCGTACGCCTCCGGGGGCCGGCGGATGGTCTGGGCGGCGTTGTTGACCAGTATGTCCAGCGGCTTGCCCTCGGCGTGCAGTTGCTCGCAGAGGCCGAGGACCTGGCGCGGGTCGCGGAGGTCGATGCCGACCACGCGGAGCCGGCCCCACCAGGTGTCGCTGTCGGCGGCGGCGCGGAAGCGGCGCAGGGTGTCGCCGGGGAACCGGCTGGTGACGGTGAGGTCGGCGCCGTCGCGGAGCATCATCAGGGCGAGTTGGAAGCCGATCTTGACCCGGCCGCCGGTGAGCAGGGCGCGGCGGCCGCGCAGGTCGGTGCCGAGGGTGCGGCGGGCCGTGTTGAGGGCCGCGCAGCGGGGGCAGAGCCGGTGGTAGAACGCATCCATCTGACGGTATGTCGACTTGCAGACATAGCAGTGGTGGGAGCGTATGAGGGTGCCGATCGGTCCGGGGGTGGCCGGTGCGGCCAGCGGGGCGTCCTCGCGGCGGTCGACCGCGCCGGTGGCGGTGGCGTGCACGAGTGCGGTGTCGGCGACCCGGGCGAGGTCCTGCGCCTGCTGCCGGCGCCGGCGGCGGCCTTCGCGGATGAACGCGTCGGCGGTCTTCTCCGCCCTGACCCGGGTGGGGTGGTCGGCGGGGAGCCTCCGCAGGCGGGCCACGGTGTGCTCGTAGGCGGCCAGTTCGTCCTCGGAAAGCTCGGTGTGCAGCAGCATGGCCCCTCCGTTCGGGCTCGGTCGGCGGCCCGGCGACGGTCGCGGGGCTCGCAGTGCACCGCCCGGGCCGCCGGGCAGCCGGCCGCCCCGGCGGTGCTGGGAGCCTAGCGACCGCCACCGTCAGGCCGGAATCGATTAAGACCGACCGGCGCCGCCGTGCCGGGCTGTCACCAGGTGGGTGTCGGGACGGTCATGATCCCGAGGGTGCCGCCGGGCGGGAAGAGGCCGGCCCGGACGACGGTGAGGAAGAGCGGGCCGAGCAGGTCGAGCAGGTGCTCGGTGCGGTCGGCGCCGAAGGCCTCGGGGCGTAGTAGAGCACGGCGTGCAGCGGCTCGAGGTGGTGCCAGGCGCGGCGCGGCAGGGCGCGGTCGAAGGGCATGTGCGGGCGTCTCCCGGGAGTTGTGGTGCGGCGGGCGGCCGACGCCCATGATGCGCCAGCAATGTGAGGATGAGTCAGATGTTCGACGGGTGGAATGGGGGCAACCCCCGGCGGGCCGGTTGGGGCTCCGCCGGGGGTCGCCGGTACGGGTGGGGCGGTGCGGTGTCAGCCCCGGTACTGCGCGAAGATCTTCGAGAACTCGTACGGGCTCTGCGGGATGTTGGTGCACTTGTAGAGGGCGCCGGTGCAGGCGTTGGCGTCGCGGCCCATCTCCCAGAAGGACAGCATGCCCAGGTGGTGCTGCTGGGCGAAGGCGACCAACTGCCGTGCGTCGTCCTGGTTGTAGATGCCGTGGTCGTCGTTCTCGCCGAGCATCGGGGTGACGCCGGTCATCGCCCACAGCTGGGCGTCGCTCTTGGCCGGGTAGAGGGTCGCGAGCTGGTTGCGGGTGGACTGGGCGGCCTGCACGGCGTCGGTGCCGTAGTCGGTGGCGGGTCGGTTGTAGTCCATGGCCATCACGTTGACCAGGTCGACGGCCACGCCGGCGTCACGGGCGGCGCGGACGACGGAGACGCCTTCGGCGGTGAGGCCCTCGGGCAGCACGGGCAGGGTGAAGGAGACCTTCAGGCCGGGGTGGGCCTGCTGCAGCTTGGCGAGGGCGGCGCCGCGGCGGGCGTTGGCGGCGGTGTCGGGCACGGCCGCGCCCTCGATGTCGAAGTCGACGTACTTCAGGCCGTAGGCCTTCACCACGGCGTCGTACTCGGCGAAGAGCGAGTCCACGGTCGAGCAGGCCTGGGCGAGTTCGGTGCCGGAGGCGCCGCCGAAGGACACCTTGACGTCCCCGCCGGCCGCCCGGATCGCGTCGATCTGGTCCTTGCCCCAGCCGGTGCGCGGGTCGTAGGCGTTGAACCAGCTGGCCTTGCAGCCGGTCGAGGTCACGAAGGCGAGGGTGAAGGACTTGAGGTTCCCGGCGCTCGCCATCGCGGTCAGCGAGGGGGTCGGCCAGGCGCCCATGTCGACGTACGGGGCGACCGGGACGGCCACCGCGGGGCCGGTGGAGGTGGGGGACGGGCTGGAGGTCGCGGTCGGTGACGCCGTGGCGGTGGGCGAGGCGGTCGCGGTCGGGGTGGTGGTGGGCGTCGCCGTCGGCGTGGTGGTCGGGGTGCCGCCGGGGCCGGAGAGGACCAGGTCGTCGGCGAGGTAGGCGCCCTGGCCGTACCAGCCGTGCAGGTAGACGGTGACGCTGGTGGTGGCGGGGCCGGTCTTGAAGCTGGTGCTCAGCTGCTGCCAGCTGCTGCCGCCGGGCGTCCAGGTGGCCGGGTCGGTGACGCCGTTGCCGGTGGCGCCGAGGTAGACGTACTGGCCCTGCACCCAGGCGGAGAGGCTGTAGGTGGTGTTCGGCTGGACGGCGACGGTCTGCGTGCACTGTGCGGTGTCGCTCGCGGAGGCGGCGCCGCGCAGCGCGTACGAGCCGCCGTGCGCACCGGTGTTGACCACGGAGCCGGTGCCGGCGGAGCAGGTCCAGGGGCTGAGCGAACCGCTCTCCAGGCCGGGGTTGGCGAGCAGGTCGGCGGCGGCCGCGTCGGCGCCGGACGCGAGGACGGAGAGGCCGCCCGCGGCGAGGGCGGCCGCGCAGACGGCAGCGGCGATGCGGCCCTTGCGGCGGGCGGCATGGCGGTGGAGCGCGCGTGGCATGGGGAGTGCCTTTCGGGGACGTGGCCGGGCCCGCGCGGGTCGTGGGGTCGTGGGGGTGCGCGGGCGGGCCGAGGGGGCGGTGTGCGGCGCCGCTCACCACAAAATGGCCTAGACCATTGAGTGCGTCAACCCTCCTGGGCGCACATGGGCGAGGCTTACGGCGCCGTTAAGGTCCGTCGGCTCCGGCTCCGTCCCTCCGGTTGCTGACGGGTCGTCGGATTCCGACTTGACCTCGAGTGCACTCCAACCGGCAGGCTTGCCCTGCGACCGGATCACCACCGAAGGAGGAGCAATGCGCACCACCAAGCTCGGCACCGAGGGCCCCGAGGTCGGAGTGGTCGGACTCGGCTGCATGGGGATGACCTGGGCCTACGACCCCAACGGTCGGGACGACACCACCTCGGTCGAGGTGATCCGCACGGCGCTCGACCTCGGGGTCACCCTGATCGACACGGCCGACATCTACGGCCCGTACGACAACGAGGAACTGGTCGGCAAGGCACTGGCCGGGCCGTACCGCGAGCGGGCGGTGCTCGCCACCAAGGTCGGCCTGGTGCCCGGAACGGGCGGCGAGCGGGTCGGCAACGACGGGCGCCCCGAGCACGTGCGGAAGGCGATCGACGACAGCCTCCGCCGCCTCGGCACCGACCACGTCGACCTCTACCAGCTGCACCGGGTCGACCCGAAGGTGCCGATCGAGGAGACCTGGGGAGCCCTCGCCGAGGCCGTGCAGGCCGGCAAGGCGCGGCAGATCGGCCTGTCCGAGGTGACGGTGGAGCAGATCGAGCGGGCGCAGGCCGTCCACCCGGTGGCCTCCGTGCAGTCCGAACTCTCGCTGTGGACGCGGGACGCGCTCGCCGAGGTGCTGCCCTTCACCGAGGCCAACGGCATCGCCTTCCTGCCGTTCTCCCCGCTCGGCCGTGGCTTCCTGGCCGGCCGGTTCTCCTCGACCGGCGACCTGCCGGCCGACGACTGGCGGGCCACCCTGCCGCGCTTCCAGGCCGAGGCGCTGGAGGCCAACCTGGCGCTGGTGGCGAAGGTCGAGGAGATCGCCGGGCGGACGGGCGCCACGACCGCCCAGGTGGCGCTCGCCTGGGTGCTGGCGCAGGGCGGGCTGGTGATCCCGATCCCGGGCACCAAGACGCCGAAGTACCTGGCGGACAACGCCGCCTCGGCCGGGGTCCGGCTCTCCGCCGAGGACCTCGCCGAACTGGACGCCCTGCCGGCCCCGGTCGGCGACCGCTACTGAGACCGGGGCGGCTGCAACAGGGGCGGGGGGAACTGCGCAGTCCCCCCGCCCCTTGTGGTGCACCCTTTCAGGCCGTGTGCTCCATGACCCAGATCAGCTTGCGGCCGGTCTCGGAGGGCGCGGTGATCAGTGCCTCGTCGATCCGGTCCAGCCGGTAGCCGAGCTTCCGCGGAACGGCCGCGCTCGCCGTGTTGGCCTCGTCGCAGTGGATCTCCACCCGCCCGACGCCCGGCAGGGCCAGCGCGGCCTCGGTGAGCGCCCGCGCGCCCGCCGTGGCCAGGCCGCGGCCGACGTGCCGCTCGGAGACCCAGTAGCCGATCTCCAGGGCGCCCGGCCCGATCCGCCCGTGCAGGCCGAACGCGCCGATCACCTCGCCCGGTTCGGCGTCCGGCGCGAGCACGTACATGAAGTCGGTGCCGGCGTCCCAGACCTCCTCGCCGGCCCGGGACATCTCGATGCTGTGCTCCATGCTCGGCGCGGCCTTCGCCCACGGCATCCACGGGCGCAGGTGGTCCAGGTTGGTGCGGACGGCCTCGTTGAGCGCGGCCGCGTCCGCCACCCGGCGGCGCCGGAGCGAGGCGCCGAGCGGCAGCGGCAGCAGCTCCGGCGGGCGGGCGTCGGACACCGGGCGCGGGCCGGTGTCAGGAACGTCGGCAGTGTGGTTCATGACAAGGATTATCGGTGCAGGCCAACGGCGCCTTCAACGCCTTTCCCGGCGCGCCGGGACGGGCGCCCGCCCCTCTCCGGGGGCCGGCGCCCGCCCTGACCGTCACAGCCGCACCAGGACCTCCTCCAGCCCCTTGCGTTGCAGATCCGGCACCCGGGCACCCTCCGCCGGACAGCCGACCTGCGACCGTTGTCAGAGCTCGCGGACGCGGCCGTCCTCGACCACCAGTCGCCGGTTCACCGTGACCGCCTCCAGCATCCGCCGGTCGTGCGTCACCAGCAGCAGCGTCCCCGTGTACGAGGCCAGCGCCGACTCCAGCTGCTCGATCGCCGGCAGGTCCAGGTGGTTGGTCGGCTCGTCCAGCACCAGCAGGTTCACCCCGCGGGCCTGCAGCAGCGCCAGCGCCGCCCTGGTCCGCTCACCGGGCGACAGCGTGCCCGCCGGACGCAGCACGTGCACCGCCTTCAGCCCGAACTTGGCGAGCAGCGTGCGCACCTCCTCGTCGCTGAACTCCGGCACCGCCGCGGCGAACGCCGCCGACAGCGGCTCCTCGCCGAGGAACAGCCCGCGCGCCTGGTCCACCTCGCCGACCACCACGCCGGAGCCCAACGAGGCACTGCCGCCGTCCAGTTCGAGCCGGCCCAGCAGGGCGGCCAACAGCGTGGACTTGCCCGCGCCGTTCGCCCCGGTGATCGCCACCCGGTCCGCCCAGTCGATCTGCAGGTCGACCGGCCCGAAGGAGAAGTCCCCGCGCTGCGCCGTCGCACCCCGCAGGGTGGCCACCACGGCGCCGGAGCGCGGCGCGGTGGCGATCTCCATCCGCAGCTCCCACTCCTTGCGCGGCTCCTCCACCACGTCCAGCCGCTCGATCATGCGCTGCGTCTGCCGGGCCTTCGAGGCCTGCTTCTCCGTCGACTCGGCGCGGGTCGCCCGCGCCTTCTTGTCGTTGTCCCCGCCCTTGCGGCGGGCGTTGCGGACGCCGTGCTCCATCCAGTTGCGCTGCATCTGCGCGCGGGCCTCCAGGGAGGCCTTGGTGTCCGCGTAGTCCTCGTACTGCTCGCGGGCGTGCCGGCGGGCCACCGCCCGCTCCTCCAGGTACGCCTCGTAGCCGCCGCCGTACAGGTTGACCTGCTGCTGGTGCAGGTCCAGCTCCAGCACCCGGGTCACCGTGCGGGCCAGGAACTCGCGGTCGTGGCTGATCAGCACCGTGCCCGCGCGCAGGCCCTTCACGAAGGACTCCAGCCGCTCCAGGCCGTCCAGGTCCAGGTCGTTGGTCGGCTCGTCCAGCAGGAACACGTCGTAGCGCGACAGCAGCAGCGAGGCGAGGCCCGCCCGCGCCGCCTGGCCGCCGGACAGCGCGGTCATCGGCAGGTCCAGCGACACCTTCAGCCCGAGCTGGTCGGCGACCTCCTCGGCCCGCTCCTCCAGGTCGGCGCCGCCCAGGTCCAGCCAGCGGTCCAGGCTCGCCGCGTACGCGTCGTCCGCACCGGGACGGCCCTCCACCAGGCCCTCGGTGGCCTCGTCCAGTGCCGCCTGCGCCGCGGCCACGCCCGTCCGGCGGGCCAGGAAGTCCCGCACCGACTCGCCCTCGCGGCGCTCCGGCTCCTGCGGCAGGTGGCCGACGTTCGCGGTCGGCGGGCTGAGGCGCAGCGCACCGCCCTCCGGCGTGTCCAGGCCGGCCAGCAGCCGCAGCAGCGTCGACTTGCCGGCGCCGTTCACGCCGACCAGGCCGATCACGTCACCGGGCGCGACCACCAGGTCCAGGCCGGAGAAGAGGGTGCGCTCGCCGTGGCCGGCGGCAAGGTCCTTGACTACGAGAGTGGCGCTCATGATGCGCCGATTCTAGGGCGTGCGGGCCGTCGGCCCGTTCGGCCGTGGGGTCAGGTGCTCTGCACCGGGCTGACCTCGAACACCCCGCACACCCGCAGGTGGAACGGGACGAGCTTCTGCTGCGTGCTCGCCGGCGGGTACACCCCGAGGTAGGTCGAGGTCGTCCGGCAGGACGGCACCACACCCGGATCGTTGGTGCGGATCGTCGCCGTCGCGGTCCCGGCGGGGGTGAGCACCACCGTGCTCACCGGGACCCCGTTGCGGGCGGCCGGTGCACCGATCATGGCGTGGCCGGCCGTGAGCACGCTGACACCGGGGTAGCCGCGCAGCGCACAGGAGCGGGTGGCGGTGTTGGTGAACACCACCGGGTACAGGAAGGAACCCGCGGCCTCCTGCGGGCTGCCGACGGCCGGATACAGGTCGCCCGCCCGGCAGGTGGGGGTCGTGGACGCGGCCTGGACGCTCTCCGCGGCGGCCACCGCCCCGCCGGCGGCGAGGAGGGCGGCTGCGGAGCCGAGGGCCAGGGTGCGCTTGCCGATGCCGATCATGATCGTCCCCCGTCCGGGACCGGGCAGGCACCACCGACCGGCCTGCCCGCACCCCTGGAGACGCCGGACCGAACTGCAGCGGTTCCGCCGTAGGGGCGCGGGGAACTGCGCAGCCCAGGATCGGTGTGCCTGGATTGTGGGGTTGAGCCAAGTGCTCGATCGCGCCGGTTGCCCGCATCCGGATTGCGCAGTTCCCCGCGCCCCTGGGGATGCCCCCTCTGTTTTGTTCGCCCCTCGTAAATCCGTTGCCGCTCCGCGGGGCGGTCCGTACGGTGGTGGGCGTTCGCACGACAAGCCCGTACGTCTGGAGAAGGCCCTTGCTCTTCTGAGGTCACGAGACACCGCTCTGTGCTCCCGCCCGATCACCCGTCGGCGGTCGAGCGTGCGTGAGCGTGCGACCTCGGACGAGAGCCGGACCTTCCACGGTGCCCGTGCCCGCCTTGTGCCGTCCTGCCGCTCCCGCGGTGTCTCCCGTGTTGCTCCCTCCCACACCAAAAGCAACCCGCAGGAGGCCATCCATGGCGCAACCCACCACTTCCGTCCTGTGCACCGACCTGTCCTTCGAGTGGCCGGACGGCGTCCCCGTCCTCGACGGCTTCCACCTCGCGGTGGGGCCGGGCCGCACCGGTCTGATCGGCCTCAACGGGGCCGGCAAGTCGACGCTGCTCCGGCTGATCGCCGGGGAGCTGACGCCGACCTCGGGCACCGTCCGGGTCGGCGGCGAGCTCGGCTACCTGCCGCAGGGCCTCACCCTGCGGCAGGACGAGCAGGTCGACGAGGCGCTCGGCATCCGGGCGGCCCGCGAGGCCCTGCACGCCATCGAGTCCGGCGACACCGACGAGCGGCACTTCACCGCGGTCGGCGACGACTGGGACGTCGAGGAGCGCGCCCGGGAGACCCTCGGCCGGCTCGGCCTCGGCCGACTCGACCTGGACCGCACCACCGGCGAACTCTCCGGCGGCGAGGGCGTGCTGCTGCACCTCGCGGCCCTGCTGCTGCGCCGCCCGGACGTCCTGCTGCTGGACGAGCCCACCAACAACCTCGACCGGTCCGCCCGCGCGCGGCTGTACGAGGCGGTGGCCGCCTGGCGCGGTGTCATGGTGATCGTCAGCCACGACCGCGAACTGCTGCAGCACGTCGACCAGATCGCCGACCTCAGGGACGGCGCGGTGACCTGGTACGGCGGCAACTTCGCGGACTACGAGCGGACGCTGGCCGCCGAGCAGGAGACCGCCGAGCGGCTGGTGCGCAATGCCGCGGCCGACGTGCAGCGGCAGAAGCGCGACCTGATCGAGGCCCGCGCCCGGCTGGAGCGCAGCGCCGCGTACGGGAAGGCGAAGTCCGCCCAGCGCAACGACCCCAAGATCCTCGCCGGGGCGTTCAAGAACAAGGCCGAGGCGACCTCCGGGCGGGTGCGCGGCATGCACGCCGAGCGGCTCGCCGATGCGAAGGAGCGGCTGACCGCGGCGGAGGAGGCCGTCCGCGACGACGCCGAGATCCGGATCGACCTGCCGCACACCGCCGTCCCGGCCGGACGGACGGTACTCCTCCTCGACCGGGTGCGCCCGGCCCACGGGCCGGTCGGCGCAGCACCGATCGACCTGGAGCTGCGCGGCCCGGAGCGGGTGGCCCTGGTCGGCCGCAACGGCTCCGGCAAGACCACCCTGCTGCGCACCGTCGCGGGCGAACTCGCCCCGGCGGCCGGGGAGGTGGGCACGCCGGTGCCGATGAGGTACCTCCCGCAGCGGCTCGACCTGCTGGACGACGAGCTGAGCGTGGTCGGCAACGTGCGGCAGTTCGCCCCCTCGGCGGGGAACAACGCGATCCGGGCGCGGCTGGCCCGGTTCCTGTTCCGCGGTGAGCGGGCCGACCGGCCCGCCGCCACGCTGTCGGGCGGCGAGCGGTTCCGGGCCACGCTGGCCGCGCTGCTGCTCTCCGAGCCGCCGCCGCAGCTGCTGCTGCTGGACGAGCCGACCAACAACCTGGACCTGGCGAGCGTCCGCCAGCTCACCCAGGCGCTGGCCGGCTACCGGGGCGCGCTGGTGGTGGTCAGCCACGACCTGCCGTTCCTGCGGTCGATCGGCGTCACCCGCTGGCTGGAGCTCGACGGCGACGGCCTGCACACCGTCGACCCGCTGTAGCCGCAGGCCGTACGGGTCCGGCGGCACCCGCCGCGAAAATGCCCGTGCGCCCGCACCGTGGGTGCGGGCGCACGAAGCGGAGGCGCCGGGGAGGGCCGACCCCCTGCGATCTTCCCTCCCCGGCGGGTTCTCGGGGGCCGGCGCCGTGCGGCGCCGGCCTGCGGCGGTCAGCCCCCGGCGGCCGTCCCCGCCGCGGACGCGTCCGCTGCGGCCGTCTCCGCTCCGGCGGCCCGGCGGCGCCCGCCGACCAGCTTGGTGCCGAGCCGGTCGAGGCCGATCACCACGGCGCCCAGGACGACGAACTCGACCGTCAGCTGGGCGATCTGGCCGGCCACCCAGCCGTAGCCCTCCGGGTTCGGGTCGAGGAAGAAGTACGGGTACTTCAGCGGGAAGGACGGGAAGAGGATGGCCCGCGCCTCGGTGACCAGGGCGTACCCGAGCGGGAAGGACAGCCACAGCGGCAGGTCCTTCCAGCGGGAGGCGTTGCGCGGCTTGAGGAAGAGCCAGTCGCCCACGACGAGCACCGGGGTGACGTAGTGCAGGAAGAAGCTCGACCAGTGCTGCAGCCGCTCCGGGCCGGACATCAGGCCGGGCAGCGGGTTCTCGCCGTGCTGGAGCAGGATGTGCGAGACCAGGCCGGTGATCACGATGTACAGCGTGGCGGCGCCGCGCAGCCGCGGGGCGGGCGCGTCCACCGTGTTGCGCTTGACCATCCAGTACACGGCGCCGATGAAGTAGCCGAGCACGATGACGTTGCTCTCGAGGGTGAAGTACACCAGCGAGCTGTTGCTGAGGACCAGCCCCAGGCCGGCCGAGAGCACGATGGCCAGCCGCCACCAGAGGGCGGGCTTGGTCCGGACTGTCATGGGTTCACCAGTTCTCGTCGGCGTGCGGACGCGGCCCGCCGTGGTGACCGATGGGTCGGCAGGCAGGCCGGTCGCCGCACTCTACCCGCCGGTAGGTGAGCTGTGGAAGCTGCGTGCGCGGCGCCGGTGGATCACCCCGCGGCCATGAATCCGGAGCGGTAGGCGAGCACCACGGCCTGGGTGCGGTCGCGCGCGCCGATCTTGGCGAGCACGTTCCCGACGTGCGTCTTCACCGTCTCCGGGCTGACCACCAGCCGCTCGGCGATCTCCCCGTTGCTCAGCCCGTCGGCCATCAGCCGCAGTACCTCGCGCTCCCGCGCGGTGAGCCGGTGCAGCAGCCGGCGGGCCCCCGCCGCCGACGACTCCGCCGGGCCCGGGACGATCCGGCGCACCGCCTCCGGGAACAGCAGGGAGTCGCCGCCGGCGACCGTCCGGACGGCCTGCACCATCTCCTCCGCGCGGGCCCGCTTCAGCAGGAACCCGGCGGCGCCCGCCCGCAGCGCCCCGTACACGTGATCGTCGTGCTCGAAGGTGGTGACCACCAGGACCCGGGGCGCGTCCGGTTCGGCGGTGAGCAGCTCGGTGGCGCGGATGCCGTCGGTGCCGGGCATCCGGACGTCCATCAGCACCACGTCCGGGCGGAGCTCGCGGACCAGCGGCAGCACGGCGGCGCCGTCCTCGGCCTCGCCGACCACGGTGAGGTCGGGTTCGGCGTCCAGCACCACCCGCAGCCCGGTGCGGACCAGCCGCTCGTCGTCGGCGATCAGCACGCGGATCATGCGCCCGCCTCCTGCCCGGCCCCGGCGCGGCCGGTGGCCAGGGGGATGCGGACGGCGAGCCGCCAGCCGCCGGCGGCGTCGGGCCCGGCACTGCCGGTGCCGCCCAGTGCGGCCACCCGCTCGGTGATCCCGGGCAGGCCGCGCCCGCCGCCTTCCCTCGTTCTCCGGCCGGCCCCCGGCGGGTTGGTCAGGTCCACGGTCAGCTTCCCGTCGTCGATCCGGATGTGCAGCCGGGCGGGCACCGGCCCGGCGTGGCGCAGCACATTGGTCAGCCCCTCCTGGACGATCCGGTACACCTCCCGGGAGATCGCCGGCGGCAGGTCGCCCAGGCCGGGGTCGAGCCGTGCCTCCACCGCCACCCCGGCGGACGCCGTCCGCCGGAGCAGGGTGTCCAGCCCGTCGAGCGCGGGCCCGCCGCCGGCCGGCTCCTCCTCGCGCAGCAGTCCGAGGACGGCGTCCAGCTCGCCCACCGCGTCGCGGGCCACCGCCTCGATCGCGGCGAGCGCCTCCGCGGCGAACTCCGGGTCGCTGCGCAGCACCCGGCCCGCGGCGGCCGCCTGGATCGCCACCGCGCCGAGCGCGTGGCCGACGGAGTCGTGCAGTTCGCGGGCCAGCCGGTTCCGCCGGGCCAGCTCCAGGGCCCGCCGCTCGGCGGCGGCGATGCGTTCGGCCGGGGTGGGGCCGAGCAGCGGCCCGGCCGCGCGGGCCAGCAGGGCGCCCGCCGCCACGATCGCGCCAGCGAGCAGCAGGGCGAGGCCGAGGGCGATCAGCGGTGCGGGCGGCGGGTGGTCGCCGAACCAGTACTGCTGCCAGTCGCCGTCCGTCGGCAGCACCAGCAGGGCGACCACGGCCGGCGGGATCGCGAGGGACATTCCGGCCACCACCCCGCCGAGGAACAGGTGCAGGGTGAACCAGGCGGCCGTGCGCCGCCGGGCCGCCCACGACCGGGAGGGCAGCACCGACAGCCGGGCCGCGGCCGTGCCCGCGCAGAGCGCCCGGGCGGCGGTGCTCTCCAGTGCCCGCACCACCGGGACGAGCCCGGTCACCGCGGCCATCGGCAGTGCCGCGGCCAGTGCCAGCAGTTGTCCGGCGATGGAGTGCTGCGACGCCGTGCGGGGCAGCAGAACCCCGACCACGACCATGGTGAGCAGCCAGTACGGCATCAGCAGGGCGCCGCCGAGCACCAGATGGACCCAGCGCAGCGCGACCCGCCGCCCGTACTGCGCCGCACGGGACGCGCGGCGTGCTGCACGAAGGCCGTGCAGCACACTGCGGCGGCGCACGGGTGTCGGAAGGCCGGCGGAGTCCATGCCCCGACCCTGCCACTCCCGTGGCGCCCGCCGCATCGGCAGGAAGAAGGGAACCTGCTCCCCCGGGCGGGGGAGCAGGTCCTGTCCTGCCGGAGGATCGGACGGCCGGTCAGACCGCGCTGCAGACGGTGCCGTTCAGGGTGAAGGCGGTCGGCGCGGGGTTGCTGCTGCCGTGGCTTCCGTTGAAGCCGAAGGCGTAGGAGGCGCCAGGGGCGAGGGTGGTCGCCCAGGAGGGGTTGGCCGCGGCCACGGTGGCGCCGGACCGGGTGAAGACCGCGCTCCAGCCCTGGGTCACCTGCTGGCCCGCCGTGAACTGCCAGCCGACCTGCCAAGGGCCGATCGCCGAGGTGCCCTTGTTGGTCACCGTGACGTTCGCGGTGAAGCCGCCCGTCCACTGGTTGGCGACGCGGTAGGCCACGGTGCAGCCGCCCGGAACGGGGGAGGAGCTGGGCGACGTGCTCGGCGAGGCGGAGCCGGAGGGCGAGGAGGACGGCGAGGCGGAGGTGCTCGGGCTGGCCGTCGACCCGCCGAACGCGGCCGCCACCGCAGAGTGTGCCGGCTTGGGCTGCAGGTTCTCGTCGTACAGGGTGGCGGCGCCGTGGCCGGGGAAGACGTCCGGCACCCAGGAGTCGGCGTCGTCCAGGCCCCAGACGGTCACGCCCACGCACCGGGTGACGGCGCGGCAGGCGGCGACGACCTTGCGGTAGTCCTCGGCCTGGGCGGCCAGGGTGGTGGCGTTGGACGGCGTCTGCATCCGGACGTCCAGCTCGGTGATCGCCACGTCGACGCCGAGGTCGGCGAAGCGCTGCAGGTTGGCCTTGAGGTCGGACGGCACCTGGCCGAGGACCAGGTGCGCCTGGAAGCCGACGCCGTCGATCGGAACGCCCTGCTGCTTCAGCGACTTGACCAGGTTGTAGAGGGCGGTGCTCTTCGCGTTGACGCCCTCGATGCTGTAGTCGTTGATGTACAGCTTGGCGGCGGGGTCGGCCTGATGCGCCCAGGTCAGCGAGTCCGCGATCCAGCTGTCGCCGAGGTTGTCCTGCCAGATGCTGCTGCGGCGGGTGCCGTTGTCGTTGAACGCCTCGTTGACGACGTCCCAGGCGTAGATCTTCCCGGCGTAGCGGCCGGCCTCGGTGGCGATGTGCTGCTGCAGCATGGTGCGCAACTGGGCTGCGCCGAAGGCGCCGTTGGTGATCCAGCCGGGCACCTGGCTGTGCCAGGCGAGGGTGTGGCCGCGGACGACCTGCCCTCCTGCCCGGGCGGCGGCGACGAGGCGGTCGGCGGCGGCCCAGTCGAAGTTGCCCTGACCGGGTTCGACGGCGTCCCACTTCATCGCGTTCTCGGCGGTGACCGAGTTGAACTGGGTTGCCACGAGCGAGGCGTAGGCGGTGGAGCCGGTGAGCCGGTTGTCCGCCACCGCGACGCCGATCTGGCGGCCGTCGGCCGCGGCGAGGGTCCGCAGCGGGGTGTCTGCGCCGTGCGCGGACATCGAGGACAACGGGATCAGGACGGCGGCCAGCAGGGCGGCTACGAGCGCGACCAGGCTGCGGCGCGAAGTGGAGGCCACGGGGGCGTCCCTTCCCTGCGTGGGATGTGTACCCGGGGTACTGCGACACGCAGAGGCCCGGAGGGGATGGTGGTGCCTCCGAGGGTTGGTGCAGACGGTACGGGTGGGGCGCGGGCACGTCAACGGGTCCGGCGCACGAGCGCCGGACCCGTCGAAGGCGGCGGCCGACCGCCGGGCCGCAGCGGCAGCGGCACCGGCGGGGGAAACGCCCGGGCGGAAGCGGTCAGAAGGTCAGCCGGGCGGTCTCGTGGGTGCGGGTCTCGATGCCCGCAGCGGCCTTGTCGATGAGCTGGTGGGCGAGGTTGGAGCAGGCGCGGGCGGCGGCGAGCTCCTCGCCGATCGTGGAGTCGGGGGAGTCGTCGGGGTTGCGGCGGGCGATGCCGACACCGCGCACACCGGGGGCGCTGAAGCCGCTGAGCGAGGCCGTGCAGCTCGTCCGGCTCTCGTCCTCCTCGAAGTTCAGGTCGACGATCCAGTGGTTGTGCATACGGATCACCTTCTCTGGCGGCGGTCGTCAGCCCCAGAATCCGCCCGTCGGGCGCGGTTGGCAACCGTGGGACCTGGCCGGACGCAACCTTCCGGACCCTTGTTACCGGCGGGTCACATGCCTATCATCGCCACTGTGACAGCTGAACTGTCAAACAAGGGAGGGCGGCGGTGACGGACTCGGTCGCACACGGCCCGCTGGCCGGCGTGCGCGTGGTGGAGCTGGCCGGAATCGGACCCGGCCCGTTCGCCGCGATGCTGCTCGCCGACCTCGGCGCCGACGTCGTACGCGTCGACCGGCCCGGACCGCCCCCGCTCGGCCCCGAGCCGGCGCTCGACCTCACCAACCGCAACAAGCGCTCCGTCCTGGTCGACCTCAAGGCACCCGGCGGCCCCGCCGCCGTGCTCGACCTGGTGGCGCGCGCCGACCTGCTGGTCGAGGGTTACCGGCCCGGCGTCGCCGAACGGCTCGGCGTCGGCCCCGCCGCCTGCCTGGCCCGCAACCCCGCCCTGGTCTACGGCCGGATGACCGGCTGGGGCCAGGACGGGCCGCTCGCCGACCGGGCCGGCCACGACATCGGCTACATCGCCACCGTCGGCGTGCTCGGCCTGGTCGCCGGCGAACCCGGCGGCCCGCCCGGCATCCCCGCCAACCTGCTCGGCGACTACGCCGGCGGCTCGCTCTACCTCGCCGTCGGCCTGCTCGCCGCCCTGCACCACGCCCGCACCACCGGTACCGGCCAGGTCGTCGACGCCGCCATCGTGGACGGCGCCGCGCACCTGACCACCATGCTGTGGGGCCTGAAGGCGGCCGGCCACTGGCACGACACCCGCGGCGCCAACCTGCTCGACGGCGGCGCCCCGTACTACGCCCTCTACCGCACCGCCGACGGCCGGCACATGGCCGTCGGCGCACTGGAGCCGCAGTTCTACGCGGAGTTCGCCCGCCTGCTCGGCCTCGCCGAGGACGCCCCCGCCCAGCACGACATCGCCCGCTGGCCCGAGCTCCGTACGCTGATCGCGGCCCGCTTCGCCACCCGCAGCCAGGCCGACTGGACGGCGGTCTTCGAGGGCACCGACGCCTGCACCGCCCCCGTCCTCGCCCTCGCCGAGGCCCCCGACCACCCCCAGTTGAAGGCCCGCGGGAGCTACACCGAGCACCACGGGCTGGCCCAGCCCGCCCCCGCACCCCGGTTCTCCGCCACCCCGGCGCAGCTGCGTCGCCCGCCGGCCCCGCCCGGCGCGCACACCGCGGAGGTGGCCCGCGACTGGGACGTCCCCGCCCTCGACCCGCCGGATTCCGACCCGAAGGCCTGAGCCCGGCCCGCACCACCCCAGACCCGCACCGACCGTCCAGACCACCGAGGAGCAGCAGGTGCAGCGCGAGATCTACACCGAGGAGCACGAGGCGTTCCGGGAGACCGTCCGGGCCTTCCTCGCCAAGGAGGTGCTGCCGCACCAGGAGCGCTGGGAGCAGGCCGGCATCGTGGACCGCGGGGCCTGGCTGGCGGCCGGCCGGCACGGGCTGCTCGGCCTCGCCGTGCCGGAGGAGTACGGCGGCGGCGGCACCCCGGACTTCCGCTTCCCGGCGGTGCTCGCCGAGGAGTTCACCCGCGCCGGGGTGAGCGGGCTGGCGCTCGGCCTGCACAACGACATCATCGGCCCGTACCTGACCTCGCTCGCCACCGAGGAGCAGAAGGAGCGCTGGCTGCCCGGCTTCTGCAGCGGCGAGATCGTCACCGCGATCGCGATGACCGAGCCCGGGGCCGGCTCCGACCTGCAGGGCATCCGCACCACCGCCGTCGACGGGGGCGACCACTACGTCCTCAACGGCAGCAAGACCTTCATCTCCAACGGGATCATCTCCGACCTGGTGGTCGTGGTGGCCCGCACCACCCCGGAGGGCGGTGCGCACGGGCTGAGCCTGCTGGTCGTCGAGCGCGGCATGCCGGGCTTCCAGCGCGGCCGCAACCTCGACAAGATCGGCCAGAAGTCCCAGGACACCGCCGAGCTGTTCTTCGACGACGTGCGGGTGCCGAAGGCCAACCTGCTCGGCGAGGAGAACCAGGGCTTCGTCCACCTGATGCAGAACCTCGCGCAGGAGCGCCTGACCATCGCGGTCTCCGCGATCGCCGGCGCCGAGCACCTGCTGGAGCTCACCACCCGGTACGTCCAGCAGCGCACCGCCTTCGGCAAGCCGCTCGCCAAGCTGCAGCACGTCCGCTTCGAGATCGCCGAACTCGCCACCGAGTGCGCGGTCACCCGGACGTTCGTCGACCGCTGCATCACCGAGCACAACCGCCACGCGCTCACCCCGGTGGACGCCTCGATGGCCAAGTGGTGGGCCACCGAACTGCAGAAGCGCACCGCCGACCGCTGCCTCCAGCTCCACGGCGGCTACGGGTACATGACGGAGTACCCGGTGGCGAAGGCGTTCACCGACGGCCGCATCCAGACCATCTACGGCGGCACCACGGAGATCATGAAGGAGATCATCGGCCGCTCCCTGCTCGGTTGACCCCGGCCCGCGCCAAGACTCCAGACCCAGCCGACCCCCATGCACCGAAAGGCACCCACCGTGACCACTGAAGCGTTCGTCTACGACGCGATCCGCACCCCGCGCGGGCGCGGCAAGGCCAACGGCTCCCTGCACGGCACCAAGCCGATCGACCTGGTGGTCGGCCTGATCCACGAGCTCCAGGCCCGCTTCCCGACCCTGGACCCGGCCGCGATCGACGACATCGTGCTCGGCGTGGTCAGCCCGGTCGGCGACCAGGGCTCCGACATCGCCCGGATCGCCGCCATCGCGGCCGGCCTGCCCGACACGGTGGCCGGCGTTCAGGAGAACCGCTTCTGCGCCTCCGGCCTGGAGGCGGTCAACCTGGCCGCCGCCAAGGTCCGTTCGGGCTGGGAGGACCTCATCCTGGCCGGCGGCGTCGAGTCGATGTCCCGGGTCAAGATGGGCTCCGACGGCGGCGCCTGGGCGATGGACCCGATGACCGCGTACGAGACGGGCTTCGTCCCGCAGGGCATCGGCGCCGACCTGATCGCCACCGTCGAGGGCTTCAGCCGCACCGACGTGGACGCCTTCGCCGCCGAGTCCCAGGCGCGCGCCGCCAAGGCCCAGGCCGACGGCCACTTCGACCGCTCGGTGGTGCCGGTCCGCGACCGCAACGGCCTGGTCGTGCTGGACCGCGACGAGTTCATCCGTCCCGGCACCACCGTCGAGACGCTGGCCGGCCTCAAGCCCTCCTTCGCCGGCATCGGCGAGGCCGGCGGCTTCGACGCCGTCGCCCTGCAGAAGTACCACTGGGTGGAGAGGATCGACCACGTCCACCACGCAGGCAACTCCTCCGGCATCGTCGACGGCGCCGCGCTGGTCGCCATCGGCTCCCGCGAGGTCGGCGAGCGGTACGGCCTCACCCCGCGCGCCCGGATCGTCTCCGCCGCGGTCTCCGGCTCCGAGCCCACCATCATGCTCACCGGCCCCGCCCCCGCCACCCGCAAGGCCCTCGCCAAGGCCGGGCTCACCGCGGACGACATCGACCTCGTCGAGATCAACGAGGCCTTCGCCGCCGTCGCCCTGCGCTTCATGCGCGAACTCGGCTTCGGCCACGAGAAGGTCAACGTCAACGGCGGCGCCATCGCCCTCGGCCACCCGCTCGGCGCCACCGGCGCCATGCTCATCGGCACCCTCGTGGACGAACTGGAGCGCCGCGACCTCCGCTACGGCCTGGCCACCCTCTGCGTGGGCGGCGGCATGGGCGTCGCCACCGTGATCGAGCGCATCTGACCACCCCACTCCCTGGAGAGACTTCCCCCATGACTGAAGCAACCGCCATCCGCTGGGAGCAGGACCGGGACGGCGTGGTCACCCTCGTCCTCGACGACCCCGCCCAGTCCGTCAACACCATGAACGAGGCCTTCATCGAGGCCCTCGACGCCACCGTCGCCCGGCTGAAGGCCGCCGACGACGTGCGCGGCGTGATCGTCACCTCCGCGAAGAAGACCTTCTTCGCCGGCGGCGACCTCCGCATGCTCTCCTCCGTGCGCCCCGACCAGGCCGCCGAGACCTTCGAGCGCGGCATGCGGATCAAGCGCGCCCTGCGCGCCCTGGAGACCCTCGGCAAGCCCGTCGTCGCCGCGATCAACGGCGCCGCCCTCGGCGGCGGCCTGGAGATCGCCCTCGCCTGTCACCACCGGATCGCGCTGGACACCCCGGCCGCCAAGATCGGCCTGCCCGAGGTCACCCTCGGCCTGCTGCCCGGCGGCGGCGGAGTCGTCCGCACCGTGCGGCTGCTCGGCATCACCGACGCCCTGCTCAAGGTCCTCCTGCAGGGGCAGCAGTACCGTCCCGCGCAGGCCCTGCAGCACGGCCTCGTCGACGAACTCGCCACCACCCCGGAGGAGTTGCTCGCCAAGGCGCGCGCCTTCGTCGACGCCCGCCCGGAGTCCGTGCAGCGCTTCGACGTCAAGGGCTACCGGATCCCCGGCGGCACCCCGGCCACCCCGGCGCTGGCCGCCAGCCTGCCCGCCTTCCCGGCCAACCTGCGCAAGCAGCTGGCCGGCGCCCCCTACCCGGCGCCGCGCAACATCCTGGCCGCGGCCGTGGAGGGCGCCCAGGTCGACGTCGACACCGCGATGGCGATCGAGGCCCGGTACTTCACCGAGCTGGTCTGCGGCCAGACCGCCAAGAACATGATCCAGGCCTTCTTCTTCGACATGCAGGCCGTCAACTCCGGTGCCGGCCGCCCCAAGGGCGTCCCCGCGCGGAAGGTCGAGAAGGTCGCCGTGCTCGGCGCCGGCATGATGGGCGCCGGCATCGCGTACTCCTGCGCCAGGGCCGGCATCGAGGTCCTGCTGAAGGACGTCACCCTTGAGGCCGCCGAGCGCGGCAAGGCCTACTCCGCCGCGCTGCTCGACAAGGCGGTCGCCCGCGGCCGCACCACCGAGGCCGGGCGAGCCGAGTTCCTCGCCCGGATCACCCCCACCGCCGAGGCCGCCGACCTGGCCGGCTGCGACGCCGTCATCGAGGCCGTCTTCGAGAACCCCGAGCTCAAGCACAAGGTCTTCCAGGAGGTCCAGGACGTCGTCGCCCCCGACGCCCTGCTCTGCTCCAACACCTCCACCCTGCCGATCGGCCTGCTCGCCGAAGGCGTCGACCGCACCGCCGACTTCATCGGCCTGCACTTCTTCTCGCCGGTCGACAAGATGCCGCTGGTCGAGATCATCCGCAGCCCGCAGACCGGCGACGAGGCGCTCGCCCGCGCCTTCGACCTCGTCCGGCAGATCCGCAAGACACCGATCGTGGTCAACGACTCCCGCGGCTTCTTCACCTCGCGCGTGATCGGGCAGTTCATCAACGAGGGCGTGGCAATGGTCGGCGAGGGCCTCGACCCGGTCTCCGTCGAGCAGGCCGCCGCCCAGGCCGGCTACCCGGCCAAGGTGCTCTCGCTGATGGACGAGCTCACCCTCACCCTGCCCCGCAAGATCCGGGGCGAGTCCCGGCGGGCCGTCGAGGAGGCCGGCGGCAGCTGGGAGCCGCACCCCGCCGACACCGTCATCGACCGCATGGTCGACGAGTTCGGCCGCCAGGGCCGCAGCGGCGGCGCCGGCTTCTACGAGTACGAGAACGGGCAGCGCACCCGGCTGTGGCCCGGGCTGCGCGAGCACTTCACGCAGCCCGGCAAGCAGATCCCGTTCGAGGACATGAAGGAGCGGATGCTCTTCGCCGAGGCCCTGGACTCCGTCCGCTGCCTCGAGGAGTCCGTCCTCACCTCGGTCGCCGACGCCAACGTGGGCTCCATCCTCGGCATCGGCTTCCCCGCCTGGACGGGCGGCGTCCTCCAGTACATCAACGGCTACCCCGGCGGCCTCGCCGGATTCACCGCCCGCGCCCGCGAGTTGGCCGCCACCTACGGCGAGCGCTTCACCCCGCCCGCACTCCTGGACGAGATGGCCGCCGACGGCCGCACCTTCCGGGACTGACCCCCGCCGGCGCCGCCCCCGCCTGCCCGGGCGGGGGCGGTGTCCGCCCTAGGCTGTTCCTCCGTGAACGACTCCGTACCCGACCGGAGGCCGACGCCCTCGGTGTCGGAGAAGACGGCTAGCCTGGCCGGTAGTGATCATCCGGAGGAGGGGACGGAATGGGCCGGCTGACCTGGCAGGAGACGGCGGCGTACCGGGCGAGGCTCCGCGGCTGTCTGCTCGGCGGCGCGATCGGCGACGCGCTCGGCAACCCGATCGAGATGAAGTCCATGGTCACCGTCGAGGCGGAGTACGGGCCGACCGGCATCACCGGACTCGTCCCGGACCGCGAGGGCGTGATCGGCCGGATCACCGACGACACCCAGATGACCCTGTTCTCCGCCGAGGGCTGGATGCAGGGCTACCGCCGCATCCGGACCAAGGGCATCGGCGGCGCCGAGACCGCCATGGTCAAGGACGCCTACCTGCGATGGCTGGAGACCCAGCGGCACTCCGCCCCGCTGCCCCACGAAGGCCTCCGGCACCGCTGGGGCGACCTGCGCGAGCAGCAGTGGCTGTACGCCCGCCGTGCCCCCGGCCGCGCCTGCGAGTTCGGCCTCCAGGAGGACCACACCCCCGACGCGCACGCCCCGGTCGACGGCAGCCCGGGCCCGGTCAACCCCGACGCCAAGGGCTGCGGCTCCGTGATGCGCTCCGCCCCCTTCGGCTTCACCGGCCGCGGCATCACCGGCCAGGGTGACCGGCACGCCTTCGAACTCGCCGCCCGCTGCGCCCGGATCACGCACGGCCACCCGACCGCCCAGCTCGCCTCCGGCGCCTTCGCCGCCATGATCAGCCGCCTGGTCGACGGCGAGTCGCTGCCGGACGCCGTCCGCAACGCCATGGAGCTGCTCACCCGCTACCCCAACCACCAGGAGACCCACGCCGCACTGCAGCGGGCCGTCGCCCTCGCCGCGGCCGGCCCGGCCGCCCCGCGGACGGTGGAGAGCCTCGGCGGCGGCTGGACGGCCGAGGAGGCGCTCGCCATCGGCGTGTACGCCGCCCTCGCCCGCACCGAGTTCTGGGAGCACCGCACCCCGATCGAGTCGGCCCTGCTGCTGGCGGTCAACCACTCCGGCGACAGCGACTCCACCGGCTCGATCTGCGGCAACCTGCTCGGCGCCCACCACGGCGACGCCATGCTGCCGCCGGAGTGGCTCGCCCGGATCGAGGGCCGCGCGGCGATCGCCGTCGTCGCCGACGACTTCGCCGCGGTCGTCCACCCGGGCGAGAAGCGCCCCTGGGTGTACTCGGCCTGACACCTGCTCCCTCCAGCTCACGGCCGAGATCCGCGTTGTGCACCCGGACGGTGCCGTTCGGCACGAAGGCGGCGAGTTCCGGGAGATCTTGGGAGTCGCCGTGCCCTGGGTCTCCCGCCCTTGAGCAGGTCGGCCACTGCGCCCGGCTGGAGCCGCACCACCGCAACGATGGAGTGGTCGGACGGCCCGGGCACCCTTCCGCCCGAGTTGTCGTGAGAGTCGAACTGCCAGTGCGCCTCGGCGATCCGTCCCGGCTTCGGCAGACGCACGGTCAGCTCCGTGGTCCGGTGCGGACTTCGAGCTCGGTCGGCGCAGCGGCTGGTGGCGGCCCGGCCGTACTGAGTGCTGTGCATCGTGAAGGTGCAGGTCACGGGCCTGGTGTGATTCCGTGGCGGGATGCTCGTACGCTCCCGGGCATGGTGGACCCAGAGGTACTGGAACGGATTGCCGCGCGCCGCGCGGAACTGGATGGACTGGAAGAACAGCTGATCAAGCGGCTGGACCAGGTGCGGGCCGAGCGGGACGAACTCTCGGTCACCGAGCGGGTCCTGGCGAGGATGAGCGAGCAGATCGCCGAGGAGCGGGCTGCCGACGCGCCGACGTCGGCTCAGGTCGGCGGGCGTGCGGCGCTGCTGGTCCCGCACCGGAGCGACGGCGTGAACGAGGCCGCGCTTCCCGGTGACTACCGCCGGATCCTGGCGATCGTGCGGGAGACCGACGGCCCGGTGCAGGTCAGGGCGGTTGGCGAGCGGCTGGGCCTGGACGCTGCGGTCCGCGGCAAGCTCGAGCCGCTGCGGCCGAAGCTGGTCAGGCTCGCGGACCGCGGCTGGCTGCACAAGCGGCCCGATGGGCGGTTCACTGCGCGTCCGTGACCGCGCAGGGCTGGGCGTAACTGGCAGTCCCCCGACGGCAGTTGGGTTTGGTGTGAAGAAAAACAACGGTCTCGCCGAGGGCCCCGACGGTCTTGTCTGCACCGCCCGCCTGCCCCTCTCGAGCGCCACTTTGAACTATCTCGCGGCCCTGATGCGCAGCCACCTGAAGAAGATCGGCTCACGGTGGCGGGCCCTGCCCGCGGGAAGGATCGCCGCCATCGCGCTCGCGGTACTGCGCTGTGACCAGCGGCCGGGCGATCTGGCGGGCGGCAACGGGATACACCGCACCACCGTCACCCGGTGGGTCCGCGAAATCGTCGGCTTGCTGGCCGCCCGCGCCCCGCGCCTTCAGCGGGCTCTGAAGAAGATCGCCCGAACGGGCGGCGGGGTCGTACTGTTGGACGGCACGCTGATCCGCACCCGGCGGCGCACCGGCACCGCAAACCGGAAGAACTACTCCGGCAAGCACAAGTGCCACGGCCTGCTCGTGATCGCGCTCACCGACGACAAGGGCCGGCTGCTCTGGGTCTCGGCGACCCGGCCCGGACACACCTCGGAGATCACCGCCTGCCGCCACGACAAACTCACCGCCCAACTCCGGGCGGCCGGCCTCGGCGCCATCGCCGACCTGGGATTCGTCGGACTTGACGACAGCGGCCCGGACACCGACCCGGCAGTGATCACCGGCTACAAGGATGCTCGGAACCGGCCCCTGGCCCGGGGGCAGAAGCTGTCCAACAAGGCACTGGCGGCCGTCCGGGCTCCGGTCGAGCACGGATTCGCCCACCTCAAGAACTGGCGCGTGCTCGGCAGGCTCCGCACCGACCCCAAATGGGCGACCGCCCTGGTCAGGGCCCTGCTGGTCCTGACGAACCGCGAAGCCTCCCGGTGACCGACGACCTTCACCGAAGCGTGACGGGCGCCGATAGCACCGTGGCGCCGCCCGCCACCGCAGGGGCGTTTCCCTGACGCCACCCTGGACGTGAACCGGACCGCGATCCCCTGGCGTCACCTCCTGCTCGTCTACCCGCAACGGCTCGCGGCGTGGTAGGTTATAGGTCGACCACTAACGTAGGAGTGAAGATGACAGCCAAGGAAGACGACGCCACCCGCCGCGCCGCCGCCCAGCACACCCTGGCCGAGCACCTGCGCCTCACCGCCGCCGGACGCACCGACGAATGGGTGAAGCTGTTCGCCCCGGACGCAGTGCTCGAGTTCCCCTACGCGCCGACCGGCGTGCCCCAGCGGGTGACGGGACGAGACGCACTGCTCGCGCACATGAGCAACTTTCCCGAGACCTTCGACGTGGAGTTCGTCGACCTGGTGTTCCATGACACGATCGATCCGAGTCTGGTGATCGCCGAATTCCGCTCGAAGGGCACTGCGCTGCCGACCGGCAAGCCGTACGAGCAGACGTGCATCTCCGTCGTGCGGACCGATGGCGACGCGCGCATCACCCACTACCTGGACTACTGGAACCCGCTGGTGGCGATCGAGGCGCTCACGCCCGACGACGTGCCGTCCGACTCTGACCTCAGCGTGAAGTTTGGAGGCTGAGGGGAGCCGTGTTTGACTGACGCCCATGCCTGCCGCCGGTACCAGCACGAAGAGCGACGAACGACGCCGAGCCATCGTGGCCGCCGCGGTCGAATGCTTCGCGCAAAAAGGTTTCTACGGTACGACGACGCACGAGATCGCCGACTGGGTCGGCGTCTCTCAGCCGTATCTGTATCGCCTGTACCCGAACAAGGAAGCACTGTTCGCGGCGGTGGTCGACCACGTGTCCGTCGTGATGACCGACACGCTGGTCGCTCACTCGCCGGCGTCGGGTGGGACCGGGCTTGCGCCCGAGGCGGCGTTGGATGCCGCACGCGGCGCCTACGCCGCGCTCGTCGCGGACCGGAACATCCTGCGTTTCCTCATGCACGCGAACTGTGCCGCCGGCGAGCCGCTGGTGGCACAGGCCGTGCGCCGGTGCTACGCCAAGCAGGTCGACACCGTCCGGCAGCTGCTGGGCGACGACGACGCCGTGCGGCGCTGGTTCGGCGCCGGAATGCTCGACAACGTCGCCGCCGTGCTGGGCCTGGCCGACATCGATGAGCCGTGGGCGCACGTCCTCACCGCTCGATGACCCGCCACCGGCAATTCGGCGACGACGGCCCCGAGCCTTCCTCGTAGGCCAGCTCGGCCAGCCGGTTCAGGACCCGCCCGGCGATCACGGGCGTCCCTCGCCCGGCCTGGGCCTCCTGCAGCTGCTTGGCCAACTCCGCAGCGAGCGTGTCCAGTTCACTCCGGCGAGCCGTGATCCGCTCCAGCTCGCGCATCCCCACGTCCTCCCCCGCTCTCCCGGCGGTACCTGCCCGGTGACGGATCGTAGAAGCGGTACCGCGGCAAGCGCAGCAGAACTTGAGGACGCCCCCGAACGACATGTCAGACGGTCTTCGCCGTGGACACTGGCCGACGACCAGCGCGAGTAGCTCTTCCGGCCCTCACACCAGACCCGTGACCAGCAACTTCACGATGCACACCACCCACTGCCGCACGCGGTCAGCGGCGCCGTCAACAGCGCGGCCGCCGACAGGCCGTTCCGTACCCTCGCCCGAACTCCCCCCGATCGCGAACGGGACCGGCACGGTCTGCCGGGCCCGCCCACGATCCCATGGTCCACCGACGTGCTCGGCCCGTCACAGGGACGCGTCCCGGCGCAGCCGGTACAGCACGCTCGGGCGCAGCCGGCTGCCCTCCGGGGCGTACGGGTCCTCGAAGTCCTCGGCGGGGTCGCGGACCATGCCGAGACGCTGCATCACGGCCTGCGAGCGGTGGTTGGCGGCGGTGGTGACGGCGAGGACCTCCGGCAGGCGGAGGGTGTCGAAGGCGAAGTCCAGGCAGGCCCGGCCGGCCTCGGTGGCGTAGCCGTGACCCCAGGCGCTGCGGGCCAGCCGCCAGCCGACCTCCACACCGGTGAAGGGCATGTCCTCGTCGACGTCGTCCAGCCCGGCGAAGCCGACGAACTCCCCGGTGGCGGCGGCCTCGACCGCCCACCAGCCGTAGCCGCGCCGCTCCGTGTCGGCGCGGAAGGCGGCCACCCCGGCCTCGCACTGCTCCCGGGTCAGCAGCTCCCCGAGGTGCTCGCGCACCTCGGGATCGGCGTTCATCGCAGCCCAGGGGGCCAGGTCGGACTCCCGCCAGGGGCGCAGCAGGAGCCGTTCGGTGCGCAGTTCGGTCATGGCCCGAGCCAACCCCGGGCCGACCGCCCTGTCGAGCGGATTTCCCGCGGCCGGTGCTGCCCGCCGCTACTCGGCGCTGCCGGTCAGCTCCTCCGCCAGGGAACGCTGGAAGGCGGTGACGATCGCCTGCACCACCAGCGGCTGGATGCGGTCGGTGAGGCTCTTCATCCGGTCCAGGTCGGCCGGGGCCGGGTCGCTCTCCCGGTACGGCTTCCACACCGTGTCGCGGAACAGTCGGTGCAGGTCGTGCGCGGTGGCCCGGCTGTGCAGCCGGACGACCGCCCGCGCCGCCAGCAGGGTCTCCAGCGGTATCGGCACGTCCAGGATGCGCACACCGAGCGGCAGCAGACCGGGGTCGATCTTGAAGACGTCCGGGTCCTCGGTGCGGTGCAGGGCGCCCATGGCGGCGAGCCGGTCCAGGTCGGCGTCGGAGAGGTCGCGGCCGATCCGCCGGGCGAGCTGCGCCCGGTCGGCCTCCTCGGCGGCCTCCGGAGTCCACGAGGCGACCAGCGCCCGGTGGATCGCGAGGTCCAGCGAGCCGATGTCCTCGGGCAGTTGGGCGAGGTAGCGCTCGATCGCGGCGAGCGTCAGGCCCTGCCGCTGCAACTCCTCGATCAGCTCCAGCCTCCCCAGGTGCTCCGGCCCGTACAGGCCCACCCGGCGCGGACCCAGCTCGGGCGGAGGCAGCAGACCCTTGGCGGCGTAGAAGCGCAGCGTGCGGACGGTCACCCCGGCCCGGGCCGCCAGTTCGTCGACGGTGAGCTGCGGTGTGCCTGCTGTCATCCGGTGCAACCTCTTCCGCCCGCACGCCCCCACCGGGTGCTGCAGTCCTGCTGTGACACCACCAGTGTGACAGTGCCGCGACCTGCCGGTCCACGTGTCCGCGCCGACCACCGGGAGGGCCGCTTCTTCTGGGAGTGCTTCTGACGCGGCGCCCGTGCACCTTCGACGGCAAGCTCTAGGCTTGCGGCCATGAGCCCTTCGATCGCCACCAACACCCGGGTGGAGCTGGCCGGGTTGCTGGACTTCGTCCGTCCGCGCCATCGGGCGCTGCTGCTCACCCGCCGCGCCGACGGCACCCCGCAGGCCTCCCCGCTGACCTGCGGGGTGGACGACGCCGGCCGCATCGTCGTCTCCACGTACCCCGAGCGGGCGAAGACCCGCAATGCCCGGCGCGACTCCGCGGTGAGCGTGGTGGTGCTCTCGGACGAGTGGAACGGCCCCTGGGTGCAGGTGGACGGCGAGGCCGAGGTGCTGGACATGCCGGAGGCGCTGGAGCCGCTGGTGGAGTACTACCGGAACATCGCCGGCGAGCACCCGGACTGGGACGAGTACCGCGAGGCGATGCGCCGGCAGGGCAAGTCGCTGATCCGGATCACCCCGCGCCGCTGGGGCCCGATCGCGACCGGCGGCTTCCCGGCCCGTCTGGTGGAGGACCAGGCGTAGCGGAGCCGGCGAGCGCGGTGCGGACGAGGACCAGGACCTCCTCGTCCGCCAGGCCCAGGGCGCGGGCCTCGGCGACCAGCGCCCCGGCGGCCGCGTCGAGGCGGGCCCGGCCGGGTGACGCGGCGTCGGTGATCTGCGCCCCGCGGCCGCGGCGCAGGTCGAGCAGCCCCTCCTCGCGGAGGATCTGGTAACCGCGCAGCACGGTGTGCATGTTGACGTCGAGCGATTCGGCGAGGCCCCGGGCGGGCGGCAGCCGGTCGCCGGGCCGCGCAGTGCCGTCGGCGACGGCGCGGCGGACGCAGGCGGCGATCTGCTCGGCCAGCGGCTGCGGGGAGGCGGGGTTCACGCGGAAGAGCACGGGCGGTCCTCCCGCGGGCGCCGGACGAGCGCGGTGAGCAGCCCGGCGGCGGTGGCGGCGTCAGGGGCGGAGACGATGAACTCCCGTCCGTCGGTGAGCAGGACGGCGACGGCCTCGCCGGGCCGCAGCACCAGGCCGCTGCGCCCGGGCCCGGAGCGGTACCCCTCGTCGCCGAAGATCCCGGTCCACCGGACCTCGCGGCAGTCGGCGGCGGCGATCCGCTCCAGCGGCAGCTGCATCCAGGGCCGGCGGAGCAGTGGCAGGCACACGGTCAGGCCGTGCCGGTCGACGGTGACCCGGATGCGGCCGGTGGCCGTGGCGATCGCGCCGATCAGGGCGGCCGGCAGCGCGCCGGCGCCGGCCCCGGAAACCAGCAGGACGGCGGCGAGCCCGAGCAGGGCGGGGCCGAGGGTCCGCAGCAGCGGCGAGCCGACCGTGCGGGACCAGGAGACGGCCTCCCCGGGGGCGAGCCGGATCGGGGCGGGCACCGGGGGAGTGGCCTGCCCGGCCGGAGCCGGGCGGAGGACCGCACCGCTCAGCAGCAGGCCGAGTACCGCAGCGAGGGCCGCGCCGCCGATGCAGGCCGCCACGGCGGTGCCCGACGAGCGGGCGTCGGCGGCGCGGGCGGCGTGCGCATTGGCGGCGGGCACCAGGCAGCACAGCGAGCCGAGCAGGGCGGCCGCCGCCCAGCCGCCGGCGGTCAGGGCACGCCGTGCGCGGGCCGGCAGGCCGTCGGCGAGCGTCAGGCGGGCGAGGGTGCCGCCGGTGAGCGCGATCAGCCCGAGGGCGGCGGCGAGGAAGCGCCAGGCCGGCAGGGTGCCGTCGGCGCCGTCGGCCGGGAAGTGCACCGCGAGCGGCTCGGGCAGCTGCGGCCGCAGCCGGGCGTACACCAGCAGGACCGCTGCGGCGGCGACCGCGGGCGGCAGGACGGCGACGGCCACTGCGGTGCGGGAGGGCCGGGACGGTCGGGGTAACGGCAGGGCGGGCACGGAGATCCCTCCAGGGACGCGAACGATCGCAGATTGTTCGCACCATACTAGAACAATGCCGGGATGGTGGCGGAACGATCTGCGATCGTCGGTGCGGACCCCCGCCGTCAGGCTGCGGTCAGCGGCAGCAGGTCGGCGTGGTGGCGACGGGTGACCTCGGGGTGGGCCCGGAGGTAGCCCTTGAGTTCGTTGCGGCCGAACTCGGCGAACAGCGGGTTGGCCGGGTCCTGGGTGGCACCCGGGGCGTGGTGGGCCTGGGGGAACTCCAGCGGTTCGATGTGGGCGTCCAGCCGGGGGTTGTAGAAGAACGGCACGGAGAACCGCTCGCGGGCGCCGGGCGGGCTGACCACCCGGTGGCTGGTGGCCTTCAGGTAACCGTCGGTGGCGACCTCCAGCAGTTCGCCGAGGTTGACCACGAAGGCCCCGGGCAGCGGCGGCACCTCCAGGAAGGAGCCGTCCGGGCGCTCCACCTGGAGGCCGCCCACGGTGTCCTGGAGCAGCAGGGTGATGAAGCCGTAGTCCTTGTGCGAGCCGACGCCCTGGGCGGCACCGTCGGGGGCCGTGCCGGGGTACCGCACCAGCTTGAGCCGCAGGTGGGGGTGGCCCTCGAAGGCGTAGTCGTAGTAGTCCGACTCGGCGCCGATCGCGGTGAGCAGTTCGTGCAGCAGCCGCTGCCCGACGCCGCCGAGCCGGTCGATCCAGTGCAGCGAGGCGTCCCGCAGTTCGGGCAGCGCCTCCGGCCACTGGTTCGGGCCCTCCAGCCACCAGTACGGGGGCTCGCCGGCGGTCGGCACGTGCGGGGGCAGTTCGGCGCCGATGTCGAGCTGGTCGCGCCAGTCGCGGCTGCCGCCGGTGCGTTCGTCGCCGGTGCGGGTGTAGCCGCGGAAGTGCGGGGAGTTGAGGTTGCTCACGGCCAGCCGGTCGGCCTCGGGAAGGGCGAAGAAGGCGCGCATGGCGGTGGTGAGCGCGGCGGTCTCGGCCTCGGTCACGCCGTGCCCGACGAGTTGGAAGAAGCCGACGCCGGTGGCGGCGGAGCGGAGCTCCTCGTGCAGCCGGGCGCGGTCCTCCGCACTGCCGTCGGCGAGGGAGAGGTCGATCACCGGGAGGCCGGCCGAGGTGCCGGCGGCGGGACCGGTGGGGGCTGCAGGACCGTTGGAAGGGGACTGCTGGGTCATGGGTGACATCACCTGGGTGTCGTGTGCCCCGGCGGGCCCGGCGGTCGCCGGGGACGCTGCCGCTGCCGCGCCGGGTGTGGCCGGTGCAGCGGGGCCGGGGGAGGGTGTGTGCCCTGAGGGCGGAGGACGAGCGGGATCAGCCGGAGCGTCGACAGGACATGCTCGTGACGCGGAGCAGGTCCACGTGGCGACGGCTGACGAGAAGGAGCACGTCACCAGCGTAACGGACCGCCATCGGCGGTGGCCGGGCCCGTAAGGCCCCCGCCGGGGCCGGGCGGCTCATCCGGCGAGTGCGCGGGCCGCCTTCTCCCTCAGCTCGTTCTTTCTGACCTTGCCGCTGACCGTCATCGGGAAGCCCTCGACGACGTGCACGTAACGGGGGGTCTTGTAGTGGGCGAGGCGGCCGCGGCAGTACTCGGCGACTTCCTCCTGCCCGAGCCCGGCGGCCGGGTCGTGGAGCACCACGAAGGCGCAGACCTCCTCGCCGTAGCGCTCGTCGGGCACGCCGACGACCTGGACGTCGGCGATCTTCGGGTGGGTGTGCAGGAACTCCTCGATCTCGCGCGGGTACACGTTCTCGCCGCCGCGGATGATCATGTCCTTGATCCGGCCGACGATCGCCAGGTAGCCGTCCTCGTGCATCACCGCGAGGTCGCCGGTGTGCATCCAGCCCTCGGCGTCGACCGCCTCGGCGGTGCGCTCCGGGTCGTTCCAGTAGCCGATCATCACCGAGTAGCCGCGGGTGCAGAGCTCGCCGGGCTCGCCGCGGCCGACCGTCCGCCCGGTCTCCGGCTCGACCACCTTGACCTCCAGGTGCGGCAGCACCCGGCCGACCGTGCCGGTGCGGTGCTCCAGGTCGTCGTCGCGGCGGGTCTGGGTGGAGACCGGCGAGGTCTCGGTCATGCCGTACGCGATGGCGACCTCGGCCATGTGCATCTCGGTCTGGACGCGCTTCATCACCTCGACCGGGCAGGGCGAGCCGGCCATGATGCCGGTGCGCAGCGAGGTGAGGTCGTAGCCGGCGAAGTCGGGCAGGCCGAGTTCGGCGATGAACATGGTCGGCACGCCGTACAGCGAGGTGGCCCGTTCGGCCTGCACCGCGTGCAGGGCGGCGGCCGGGTCGAAGCCCTGGCCGGGGATCACCACGCAGGCGCCGTGGCTGAGCGCCGCGAGGTTGCCCATCACCATGCCGAAGCAGTGGTAGAAGGGCACCGGCAGGCAGATCCGGTCCTGCTCGGTGTAGCCGACCAGCTCGCCCACCCAGAAGCCGTTGTTGAGGATGTTGCGGTGCGAGAGGGTGGCGCCCTTGGGGAAGCCGGTGGTGCCGGAGGTGTACTGGATGTTGATCGGGTCGTCCGGCGCCAGGTCGGCGGGGAGGCCGCCGTCGCCGTCCAGCTCCCGGAATTCGGCCTCGCCGATCCACAGCGTCTCGCGCAGGCCCGGGCACTCCTCGCGGATCTCGGCCACCATCGCCCGGTAGTCGCTGGTGCGGTACGCGGGCTGGGCGACCAGCAGGCTCACCCCGGACTGGTTCAGCGCGTACGCCAACTCGTGCGTGCGGTAGGCCGGATTGATGTTCACCAGGATCGCGCCGAGCCGGGCGGTGGCGTACTGCACCAGCACCCACTCGGGGCAGTTGAGCGCCCAGATGCCGACCCGGTCGCCGCGGCGCACCCCGCGGGCCTGCAGGCCGCGGGCCACCCGGTCGACGTCCCGGCCGAGTTCGGCGTACGTCCAGCGGCGGCCGCTCGGCACGTCCACCAGGGCCTCCCGGCCGGGGTGTGCGGCGACGGTGCGTTCCAGGCACTGCCCGATCGTCTCGTCCAGCAGCGGCACGTCGGTGCGGCCGTGCGTGTGGGAAGCCTGTGCGGTCACCATTGACCTCCTGGGCTGGGCGGATCTGCCGGGACCAAGGCTCGCCACCGGGCGGCGCCGAGTCAAGGGCGTCCCGCGCACGGCGCGGCGCGTCCGTGGCATTCGGCGGGCGGCCGCCCCGACCCGGCGGCGCTGTCACGGAGTTGTGACGAAAGCGGGAAGAAATCCGGTACTCGGTGGACGATGGTTCGCCTAGGGTCGATCCCATGGCGCGTCAGAACTCCATCGGTCTAAGCAAGAAGCTCCTCCTGGCGGCCCGTTTCACGGGTGCGAGCGTACTGGGCGGCGTACTCGTCGCAGGGCTGGCGCTCCCCGCGGTCGGGGCGGCCGGGCTCGGCGCGCAGTCCGCGGTGGAGGACTTCGACAGCCTGCCGGACGACTTCGTCACGCCGCCGCTGTCGCAGGCGTCCACGATCCTCGACGCCGACGGCGGGACGATCGCCACCGTCTACAGCCGGGACCGCACGGTCGTCCCCGCCGACGGCATATCGCCCCTGGTCAAGGCCGCGCTCGTCGACATCGAGGACAGTCGCTACTACCAGCACGGCGCCGTCGACCTGAAGGGCGTGCTGCGCGCCCTCAACTCCAACGCGGCATCGGGCACCACCGCGCAGGGCGCCTCCACCCTCACCCAGCAGTACGTCAAGAACGTCTTCGTCGACCAGGCAGGCGACGACCTGCAGAAGGTCCAGGAGGCGCAGCGGCAGACCCTGGAGCGCAAGATCCGGGAGCTCAAGTACGCCATCAAGGTCGAGGAGACCCTGACGAAGGACCAGATCCTCACCAACTACCTCAACATCACCTTCTTCGGCGAGAAGGCGTACGGCGTGGAGGCGGCCGCCCAGCGCTACTTCAGCGTCCACGCCAAGGACCTGACGCTTCCTCAGGCCGCGCTGCTGGCGGGCCTGGTGCAGTCACCGTCCGCCTACGACCCGATCGTCAACCCGAACACGGCCAAGCAGCGCCGCGACACGGTGCTGCACAAGATGGCCGAGTACGGGCACATCACCGCCGAGCAGGCCCGGGAGGCGATCGCCTCGCCGATCGCGCTGAAGGTCACCCGGCCCCACCAGGGCTGCATCACGGCCGGCCTGGGCGAGGGCTTCTTCTGCGACTACGTCCAGAAGACCGTGCTGGCCGACCCGGCGTTCGGGAAGACCCCGGAGGAGCGGCGGGCGCTGTGGCAGCGCGGCGGGCTGCAGATCCGCACCACCCTCGACCCGAAGTCCCAGAAGGCGGTGCAGCAGGCCGTCACCGAGCACGCCGCGCCGTCCGACCGGCCGGCCGCGGTGACGGCGGTCGTCCAGCCGGGCACCGGCAAGGTCCTGGCGATGGCGCAGAGCCGCCCGTACGGGCTGGGCAAGGACCAGACGACGATCAACCTGAGCGTGCCCAAGCGGATGGGCGGCGGCATCGGCTTCCCGACCGGCTCCACCTTCAAGCCGATCGTGGCCGCGGCGGCGCTGGAGAACGGCATCCCGGTGAGCCGCAGCTACACCTCGGGCTACAGCATGCCCTGGCCGGCGATGCGGGACTGCTCGGGCGGCCGCTTCCCGGAGGGCGGCGAGGTGCACAACGACGCCCGCAGCCTGACCGGCAGCTTCGCCATGCCGGCCGCGATGAAGCACTCGGTCAACACCTACTTCGCCAACCTGGAGGCCGAGACCGGCCTGTGCGAGGTGGCGAAGACGGCGGCCAAGCTGGGCATCACCCAGCAGGCCGGCGGCGAGAAGCTCAGCGTGGTGCCCTCGATGACGCTCGGCAGCAACGACCTGTCGCCGCTGGAGATGGCCGCCGCCTACGCGGCGTTCGCCGCCCACGGCACGTACTGCGCGCCGACCGCGATCACCTCGGTGACCGGGCCGGACGGCAAGCCCCTCGGCGTGCCGAAGGCGGCGTGCAGCGAGGCGATGTCCAGGACCACCGCGGACACGGTCACCGCGATGCTCCGGGGCGTGGTCGAGGACGGCGGCACCGGCGACACCGCCGGCCTGTCCGACCGGCCGACGGCCGGCAAGACCGGTACCACCAACGAGGGACGGCAGGTCTGGTTCGTCGGCTACACGCCGGAGCTGGCCGCCGCGACGGTCGTCAGCGACACCATGAACCCGGCCCCGCTGGAGGGCCAGCGGATGGGCGGCCGGCGGATCGATGCGGCCTTCGGCGGTACGGTCGCCGGCCCGATCTGGCGGCAGGCCGTCGAGGAGGCCCTGGACGGCGTCCCCGCCGGGGAGTTCACCTTCGTACGGCTGCCGTCCGCCGCCCCGGAGCCCTCCGAGTCCACGCGGCCGACCCCGGACGCCGGGCAGCCGACCCCGGGCGGCGGGCGGCCCACCCGGGGCGGCCAGCCGACCCCGGGCACGGGACAGCCCAGCCCCGGCACCGGGCGGCCGACCCGCGGCGCCGGCGAGCCGACTCCCGCCGCCGGTCGGCCCAGCGAAGGTCCGGGGGAGCCGGGCCCGGGCACCGGCCAGTAGCCGGCCGGCAGTCGGCCGGCAGTCGGTCGGTGGCAGGTCAGTAGCCGGTGGCGCCGTCGATGCGTTCGCGCAGCAGGTCGGCGTGGCCGTTGTGGCGGGCGTACTCGGCGAGCATGTGGACCAGGATGCGGCGCAGCGACACCGGCTGCCCGGTGGCCCGGTGCACGCCGGTGACGTCCAGCGAGGGGGCGGCGGCGACGATCTCCCGGGAGCGCTCGCACTGCGCCCGCCAGACGGCCAGCGCCTCGGTCGGGTCGCCGTCGAGCCGTTCGAAGTCCTGCTCGGGGTCGTCGTCGGAGTAGTAGAGCATCTCCACGTCCAGCCCGGCGAACTGCAGGTGCAGCCACCACCGTTCGACCCCGGCGAGGTGCCGCAGCAGCCCGTGCAGGGTCAGCCCGGAGGGTGGCACGGTGTGCTCGGAGAGCTGGGCCGCCGTCAGACCGGCGCACTTGAGGGCCAGCGTCTCGCGGTGGAACTCCAGGTACGAGGTGAGGATCTCGCGTTCGTCGCCGACCAGCGGCGGACCGGGCCGGGAATCGGCGTCGGCCCAGCCCTGGGCGTAGTTCTGCGGCGGAATCTCGGGTACGGGGTTCTCGCTCATACCACCACCCTGGCACGCCGGAGTGACAGGTCACCCGGGGGGCGCGTTCAGGAGGCCCCGCCGTGCGGGAACGGGCAGCCGCCCGACTCGCGGGGGCCGAAGGTGCCGAGCTCGGAGATCCGGTACCCGTCGGGGTAGCCGCGGACCTGCCGCCCGTCCCTGGCCAGGTGCGGCCTGCGGCGCGGCGGCAGCAGCCGCACCAGCCGTCCGCGCAGCCGCATGCCGCCGCGGACCAGTGCGGTCAGCAGCGCCGGCGGCGCGGGGTAGCCGAAGGCCTCCCGCAGCGGGTCGTCCAGCAGGCAGATCGAGGAGCGGCGCATCTGGCCGCCGAGCGGGCGGGGGTACCAGCTCGCGGTGAGGTCCAGGGTGGCGTCGGAGACCGCCCGGCCGCCCTCGTCGAAGGCGAAGTTGGCGCGCTCGTAGTCGTCCAGCAGCCGCTCGAACTCCTCGTACGTCTCCGGGACGTCCCGCAGGCCCATGTGCCGGCCGAGTTCGCGGTAGTAGTTGACCGCGGCCCGGATCTCGTGCGCGGAGTACGGGCGCCAGCCGTAGTCGTCCAGCCAGCGCTTGGGCACCACCACGAAGGTGGCGAGGACGTAGACGAAGTCCTCGTTGGAGATCTCGTACCGGCGGTGCATCTGGTTCATCCGGCGGATCGCCTCGCGGCCCGGCTCGGAGTCGAAGCCGTGCTCCAGCACGGCCTCCAGGATCAGCACGGTGTCGTCGTACCGCTTCTGCGCGCGGTTGGTGAACTCGCCCGTCCTGGCCAGCAGCCGGCCGACGGAGGGCACCGCGTAGGTGCGGTAGAGCGCGAAGCCCAGCGACTGGTTGGTGTCCCAGGGGAACTCGTACCAGCTGCTGATCCGGTAGATCTCCGCGTAGTCGGTCTCCGGGTCGAGCTGCTGGATGCGTTCCAGCCACTGGTGACGCTTCATCATGGGCCTTCCGGCGGGCTGGGGGCGGGATCGCCCCCGACTGTAGGGGCTGTCCAAGATCACGGTCAACGGCGCCGGCCGCGTCCGGCGGCACCCGCAGGCGGCCGGAGGTGCGGCCCGGCCCGCCCGTGTCGCGGAGGTGCGGGGCCCGTCCCGGGTGCAGGGTGGAGGGGTGACGGTGCACGGACGGCGGCGCCATGCCGCCCTGCGCGGGGCGTGGCAGCGAGCCCATGCGCTGGTGATGATCCCGCTGGGATTCATCGTGCTGATCTCGGTGGTCGACCTGGCCTCCCCGGCCGACGTGCACCTCGGCCCGCTGCTGGTGGTCGCCCCCGCGATCGAACGGGCCTGAGCCGCCGGGGCCGGCGAGGCCGTGGACCGGGAGGCGGCGGACGGGCGCGTCAGTCGCGGGCCGGGCGTTCCTGCACGGCCCAGCCGTTGCCGTCCGGGTCGGTGAAGAACACGAAGGAGTTCCAGTCGCCGCCCCTGCCCTCGGCCTTGACGCCCTCCTCGAAGTGCTGCACCGGGCTGACGTCCACACCTCCGGCGACCAGGTGCGCGCGGGCGGCGTCGATGTCGTCCACCACCAGTTGGAGCCCCTGCATGGAACCGGGCCGGGACTCGCTGATCCCGGTGCCGATGATGATCGAGCAGCCGGAGCCGCGCGGGGTCAGCTGGACGATCCGGGCCTCCTCGCCGATCCGGGAGTCGGTGTCGACGGCGAAGCCGACCCGCTCGGCGTAGAAGTGCTTGGCGCGGTCCACGTCGGAGACGGGGACGACCACCACCTCGAGCTTCCAGTCCACGGTTCCTCGCCTCCTGTTCTCCGGGCCCGTTCCGCCTGGACACGTGCCCCACCCACTGTGCTCGACGGGCCACCCGCCGTCCCGGCCGACACGCAGGGTGACCGGCCGTGTGTTCCTGCAGCTCGGTCAGGCGATTCGGGCTTGAACCGCCTCCGGGGGTTGTCAGGCCAGGGCCGCCGTCACCGCCGCCTCCGCGTGCAGCCGGGTCGTCGGGAAGACCGGCACCGGGCTGTCCTCCGGCCCGACCAGCAGCTCGATTTCGGTGCAGCCCAGCACCACGCCCTCGGCGCCGCGGGCCACCAGGTCGGCGATCACCTCCCGGTACGCGGCCCGGGACTCCTCGCGGACCACGCCCAGGCACAGTTCCTCGTAGATCACCCGGTGCACCTCGGCCCGACCGGGCCCGTCCGGCACCAGCACCTCCAGCCCGTGCCCGGTGAGGCGGCCGCGGTAGAAGTCCTGCTCCATGGTGAAGGCGGTGCCCAGCAGGCCGATCCGGCGCAGTCCGGCGGCCCGGACGGCCCCGGCCGTGGTGTCGGCGAGGTGCAGCAGCGGTACGTCCACCGCCGCCGCGACCCGGTCGGCCACCTTGTGCATGGTGTTGGTGCAGATCAGCAGCAGGTCGGCGCCGGCCGCGGCGAGCGCCTGCGCGGCACCCGCCAGCACCTCGCCCGCCTCGTCCCAGCGGCCGGCGGTCTGCAGCCGCTCGATCTCGGCGAAGTCCACCGAGTACAGCACGCACTTCGCCGAGTGCAGCCCGCCGAGCCGCTCCTTGGTGAGCTCGTTCAGCAGCCGGTAGTACTCGGCGGTCGATTCCCAGCTCATCCCGCCGATCAGTCCGATCGTCCTCATCGCGCCACTCTCGCACACCACCCGGCCGGGCCCCTCGGGGTTTCCCCAGGGCCTGTCTGGCAGCGCTCCTCAGCAGCAGCGCCCCTCGGCGCCGGCCCGGGTGAAGTCGCCCGCCGCGAAGGCCCCGGCGGGGACGGTGAAGTAGAGCGACCCGGCGTCGCCCCAGCCCCAGCCGAGTCCGGCGTCGCCGGCGAGCTGGAGCAGGTGGACGGCGGGCCCGTCGGCGTCGCGGGCGGTCACCGCGGAGGCGTAGGAGGTGTCGGGCCAGCCGAAGGCGCGGTGGCGGTCGGCGGTGTTCCCGTTCAGGCCGTCCATCGCGTCGAGGATCAGCGAGGGGGCGCCCCAGTGCGCGTCCCGGTCGAAGGCGACGTCCTCGTCCTCGAGGTCCCAGCAGTCCGGGAGCATCACCACCCCGGTGGCGTGCAGCGGGACGGCCGGCCACCGGGTCGCCGGTGCGGGCGCGTCCGTCTCCACCGCCCGCGCCGGGTCGGCGGGGAGTACCCGGTGCATCGCGGGGGAGGAGGTGTCCAGCTTCGCGTACTCCTCGTACGGGATGTCCGGGTCGAGCCGGAAGAAGTTCAGCAGGCCCGGCCGGACCGGCAGTTGGTCGCCCAGCCAGGGGGCGAGCGCGTCCGTGTCGAGGACGGCGAGCAGGGAGAGCGGCACGCCGTCGTGGACGGGCCAGGGGGTGCCGGGCTCCAGCAGGGCGGGGCCGCCGAGCCGGCAGCGGCCGGTGGCCGGGGCGCCGTCCGTCGTGCGGTCCAGCCGGAATCCCCGCCGGGCCATCGCGGCGAACTGCCCGCCGGCCTCCTCGCCGAGCCGTTCGGCGCAGATCCGGTGCAGGGCGGCGTCGTCGTCGAACTCCATGCCGGTGATCATTCCAGCGCCCGGGAAACCGGTTGGCACCGGGCCGCCGCGCCGGGTACGACTGGTGGCCATGACCCTCACCGAACCCGGATTCGCCCCCGTCCCGCTCGACCTCGGGCAGATCCGCCTCGTTCCGTGGGGCGCCGGGTTGCTGCGGTACGCCCCGGGCGTCGCCCGGATCACCGCGGACGAGGAGGTCGCCCTGTGGAACCCGATCCGCGAGACCGACCCCGAGGCGTGGATCCTCGGCCACGCCGACGGCGGCAGCGGCGACGTGGCGGGCTTCGCCGTGCTGGACACGGCCACCGAGGCCCTGCTCGGCACCGTCGGCCTGTACTGGCCGCACCGCGCCGACGGCCAGGCCGCCATCGGCTACCGGCTGCTGCCGGAGGCCCGCGGCCGGGGCGCGGCCACCCTGGCCACCGCGGCCGCCACCCGCTGGGCGTTCACCACCGCGGGCGCCCGCCGGATCGAGCTCTGCCACGCGGTCGGCAACACCGCCTCCTGCCGGGTCGCCGAACGCTGCGGCTTCCCCCTGGAGGGCACCCTGCGCGCCTCGCACCGCTACGGCGACGGCCGCCACCACGACGAACACCTGCACGCCCGCCTGGCCGGCGACCCGGAGCCGCCGCCGCTCGGCGCCGCCCGATGAGGGTTCACTCCCGGGCGGTCGGCATGCCGATCAGGACGGGCCCGCCGTCCGGGGCGCGGGTGCAGGCGTCGTGGCAGTCGGCGTCCAGGCTGCAGCAGAGCGAGCAGACGGTGCCCTCGTGGAACGGGCAGTGCGCGGTGTCCGGCACTTCGTAGGCGATCTCGCAGACCGTGCACACCCGGGTGTCGGTGGCATCGGCGTTGCCGGCGTCCGGGTTGGGCCGGGCCAGGTAGTAGCGGCCCCTGGTGGCCCGGGCGATCAGCGGGCTCAGCACCATGGCCAGCAGCAGCGCGATGAACGGGCTGAACGCCTGTGCATATGTGCCGAACCAGCCGAAGAAGGCGGCGATGGAGACCGCGGCGGCCACGCACATCGCCCCGAACCCCGACGGGTTGACGGCGTACAGGTGGGCCCGCTTGAACTCGATGTGCTTCGGGCTCAGCCCGAGCGGCTTGTTGATCACCAGGTCGGCGGTGACGGCACCGATCCAGGCGATCGCGACGTTGGAGTAGAAGCCGAGCAGGCTGCCCAGCGCGCTGAACATGTTCATCTCCATCAGCAGCAGCGCGATGCCGCAGTTGAGGAAGATGTACCAGACCCGGCCGGGGTGGCGGTGCGTCAGCCGGGAGAAGAAGTTCGACCAGGACAGCGAGCCGGAGTAGGCGTTGGTCGAGTTGATCTTGATCTGGGAGACGATCACGAACACACCGGCCAGCGGCAGCGCCGCCGCGCCCAGCCAGGGCCGCAGCGACTCCACGTACGGTGCGATCGGCTCCAGCGCCCTGGTCTCGCCGACCGCGTCCAGAGCGGCGAACGCGAGCAGTGCGCCGCCGAGTTGCTTCAGCGCGCCGATCACCACCCAGCCGGGACCTGCGGCCAGCACCGCGAGGTCCCAGCGGCGCGCGTTCTCCGGCGTCCGCTTCGGCATGAACCGCAGGTAGTCCGCCTGCTCGCCGATCTGTGCGATCAGCGACAGCGCCACGCCCGTGCCCAGCCCGAAGCCGAGCAGGGTGAACCCGGAGCCGACCCCGTCGGTGCCGCCGAAGTGCGTGAACCCGCCGAAGACGCCGGGGGAGTGGAACGCGAGCACGACGAACGGCGCGATCAGCCCGACGATCCACACCGGCTGCGTCCACGCCTGCATCCGGGCGATCCAGCTCATTCCCTTGAACACGATCGGGATCACGATCAGCGTGGTCAGCAGGTAGCCGACCGGCAGCGGGATGTGCAGCACCTCGTGGAAGGCCTGCGCCATGATCGAGCCCTCGAGGGCGAAGAAGATGAACGTGAAGCTCGCGTACACCAGCGAGGTCAGCGTCGAGCCGAGGTAGCCGAAGCCCGAACCGCGGGTCAGCAGATCCATGTCGACGCCGTTGGCCGCGCACGCCCGGGCGATCGGGATGCCGGTCAGGAAGATCACCACGGCGGCCGTCAGGATCGCCGCCAGCGCGTTGGTGAAGCCGTACGACATCACGATGCCCGCGCCGATCGCGTAGTCCGCGAGGTAGGCGATGCCGCCGAGCGCGGTCGACGCCACCGCCGTCGGCGACCAGCGGCGGAAGGAGTGCGGCGCGTACCGCAGCGAGTAGTCCTCCAGGGACTCGTCCGCGGCGGTGCCCCGGTACGAGCGGCGCGGCCCGGTGCGTTGCCGTCCGCCGTCGTCGGGCCGGGTCGGGGCGTGCGGGCTGGTCGTGTCGGTCATGTCACCGCTCCCGTCTGTCCTCGGGTTGTGCGGCGAGGGTAGGGACAGGGGGTTAAGCGCATCGGCTCGCCACGGTTTCACCGCCGTAACCGCATCCGGGCGGTGACGCACCGTCAATCGGACGCGCCGACGGGTCGGCCGGCAGGCCCCGACCCGCCGACCGGCCCCGCCACAGCGGTCAGCCCTGCGGGTCGCGGCCCTTCCCGGGCGGCCCGGCGAAGGCCTGGACGATCGGCAGCCAGGCGGCCGCGGTGTCGCCGACCGCGGTGAGGGCGAGGTCGTCGGGGTGCCGCCGCCGGGTGGCGAGCAGGCAGAAGTCCAGCGCCGGGCCGGTGACCCGGTCGGTCGCCTCCTCCGGCCCCCACGCCCACGACTCGCCCGCCGGGCCGGTGAGTTCGACCCGCACCGGCGCCTCGGGGGCGGGCAGGCCGTGCGCCGAGAAGGCGAACCCCATGGTGCGCACGCCGAGGTGGGCGATGTGCCGCAGCCGGGCGGTCGGAACGCGTACGGCCCCGAGGGCGTCGGCGACGTCCTGGCCGTGCGCCCAGGTCTCCATCAGCCGGGCGGTCACCATCGAGGGCGCCTTCATCGGCGGGCCGAACCAGGGCAGCCGGGTGTCCTGCGGCACCGCGGCGAGCGCCGCCGCGAGCTGTGCCCGCCCCTCCCGCCAGCGGCCGAGCAGCGCCTCCGGCGCCTCGCCGACCCCTTCCGCGGCACCCCGGTCCACGGCGTCGAGGCCGTCCTCCGCGAACAGGCGCTGCGCCTCCGCGGCGAACCGCTCCGGGTCGTCGGCCGCCAGCAGCGACCAGCGGTCGGTCCAGGCGAGGTGGGCCAGCTGGTGGGCGACGGTCCACCCCTCGGCGGGCGTGGCCGCGGCCAGCCCGTCGGCGTCCAACCCGGCCACCAGGTCGTCCAGTTCGGCGCTCTCGGCGTCCAGGTCCGCGAGCAGTGCGGTGATGTCGGCCATCCCGTTCCCCCTCTTCTCCGGTCTTTCCCCGGTCTTTCCCGATCCTTCTCCGATCCGGAGCCCATCCTGCTGCCGGACTCCTCCCCAAGCCAGGGGGTGCGTGTGAGAATCGCCCGGTGAGGAGCGCAGCCCCCGAGCCCCCGGACACGCGCGCCGCCGAGCTGGTCAGGTCCGCGGTGCTGGCCGACCTGGCCCGGCGGGTGGTCGCCGACTGCGGCGCGGACGTCGGCCTGGTCGGCGTGCCCGACGGCCCGGACGCCATGGTGCTGCAGCACTGGGCCGGCACCCGCGCCGACCTGCTGCACAACCTCCGGGTGCCGGCCGGCACCGGCCTCGGCGGCCGGGCCCTCGCCGAGCGGACGCCCGCCTGGGTCCCGGACTACCGGGCCGCCACCACCATCTCGCACCACTACGACGCCGCGGTCGGCGCCGACGACCTGTACGCGATGCTCGGCGTACCGCTCGTCCACGGCGGCGCGGTGCACGGTGTGGTGTACGCCGCGCTGCGCACGGTGGTGCCCTTCGGTGACGTCCGGATCGGCTCGGTGGCCGACCTGGCCGGCACCGCCACCCGGGCGCTGGCGGGGGCGGCCGCCTGGGCACCGGCCGGGGCCGCCGCCCGGGCGGGCGGGGCGCCCGCGGACCGGGCGGCCGGGGCGGGGCTGACCCCGCGCGAGCACGAGGTGCTGCGCTGGGCGGCGACCGGCCGGACGAATCCGGAGATCGCCGACCGCCTCGGCCTCAGCTGCCACACCGTGACCGGCTACCTGAAGAGCGCGATGCACAAGCTCGGCGCCCGCAACCGGACCGAACTGGCCATCGCCGCCCGCGAGTCCGGCATCGTCCGGTGAGCCCGGCGGTCAGTTGACCTTGCGCTCCCGCCCCGCCCAGTACGGCTCGCGCAGCCGGAACTTCTGCAGCTTGCCGGTGGCCGTCCGGGTGAGCTCGGTGCGGAACTCCACCGAGGTCGGCGCCTTGTAGCCGGCCAGCCGCTGCTTGCAGTGCGCGATCAGCTCGGCCTCCTCGGCCTTCGAGCCGTCCCGGAGCACCACCAGCGCCTTGATGGTCTCGCCCCACTTCTCGTCGGGAACGCCGATCACCGCGACCTCGGCGACCGCGGGGTGGCCGTACAGGCAGTCCTCGACCTCGATCGAGGAGACGTTCTCGCCGCCGGTGATGATGACGTCCTTCTTGCGGTCGGAGACGGTGAGGTAGCCGTCGGTGAGGGTGCCGCCGTCACCGGTGTGGAACCAGCCGTCCTGCAGGGCGGCCGCGGTCTCGTCCGGGCGCTCCCAGTAGCCGTCCAGCACGGTGTTGGAGCGGACCAGCACCTCGCCCTCCTCGTCCACCCGCACGGTGGAGCCGAGCGCGGGCGCTCCGGCCTGCACCAGCTTCTCCGCCCGCTCGGCGGGCGACAGGACGTCCCACTCGGCGCGGGTGCGGTTGACGGTGAGCACCGGGGAGGTCTCGGTCAGCCCGTAGAGCTGCATGAACTCCCAGCCGAGCTCGGCCTCGACGCGCTGCACCACGGAGGTGGGCGGCGGTGCGCCGGCCACCACCATCCGCACCCGGTCCCGGCCGGGGACGGGCCCGTCCCAGGTCTCCGCGGCGGAGAGCACGGCGGCGACCACGGCCGGTGCGCCGCACAGCAGGGTCACCCCGTGCTGCTCGACCCGGCGCAGGATCTCGGCGCCGTCCACCTTGCGCAGCACGACGTGCTGCCCGCCGAGCCCGGTGAGCACGTACGGCATGCCCCAGCCGTTGGCGTGGAACATCGGCAGCGTGTGCAGGTAGACGTCCCGGTCACAGACGCCGAAGTGCAGGCCCATCAGCGCGGCGTTCAGCCACAGGTTGCGGTGGGTGAGCCGGACTCCCTTGGGACGGGCGGTCGTTCCGCTGGTGTAGTTGATGGTGGCGGTGTCCGACTCGGCGAGCGGGTGCCGCACCGGCTCGCGGTCGAAGGCGTACAGCTCGCGGTCGCTCTCCTCACCGAGCACGAACCTGTGCCGGGCGGGCACCCCGGCCAGCGCGTCCGCCACCTCGGGGTCGGTCAGCAGCACCGAGGCGCCGCTCTGCTCGACGATGTACGCGACCTCCTCGGCCTTCAGCCGGAAGTTGACCGGGACCAGCACCCGGCCGAAGCCGCTCACCCCGTAGAAGGAGGTCAGCAGGCGGGCCGAGTTCTGCGAGACGACGGCCACCCGCTCGCCGGGGCCGACGCCCAGCCGGTCGAGGCCGGCCGCCTGGGCACGGGCCAGTTCGGCCATCCTGCGGTAGCTCACCTCGCCCCAGGAGGCGGCCGGCTGGGACGGCTCGTCGACGATCCCGACCCGGTCGCCGTAGACCAGCTCGGCGCGGTCGAGGAAGTCCATGACGGAGAGTGGTGTCTGCATGGGGTCACTGTGCCCGCCCCCGCCGCCGTCCGGACACCCCCGATCGGGGGTGTTGACCGGAACGGAGTACCCCGGCCACGGGTCCCCCACCAGGGGCGACCACCCGAGTGCCTCTGGGAGACGATCTCCAGGAGCCGCTGCGGCGCCGCGCGTCGCACGTCCTGGCGGCGGACGTGGACCGATGCTGGGGGTGGGAGCGGCGGCGTACGGAGAGGCGGGCACACCATGGCGAGGATCGCGGTCTTCGGTGCCAACGGGTCGATCGGCCGGTGCATCGCCACCGAGGCGCTGTCACGCGGCCACCGGGTGACCGCGGCGGTCCGCGATCCCGCCCGCTACCAGGGGCTCAGCCCGGAGGTCGCCCGCGGCGACGTGCTGCACGCCGAGGACGTCGCCCGGATCGCCGAGGGGCACGACGTGCTGGTGAGCGCGGTCGGCGGCGGGGACGGTCCGGGCGCCCGCCGGCTGATCGAACCGGCCGCCCGGGCCCTGGTCGCAGGCCTGCGGGCGCTGGGCTCGGCCGCCCCGCGGCTGATCGTCGTCGGCGGCGCGGGCAGCCTGGAGACCGCGCCCGGCGTCTGCGTCTGGGACACCCCGGGCCTGCCCGCCGACGTGCAGCAGATGATGCACGCGCACGGCGAGGCGCTCGCCTACCTGCGCACCGTCGCCGATCTGTACTGGACGGTGCTCAGCCCCGCCGCGGACCTCCTCCCCGGCGAGCGCACCGGCAGCTACCGGACGGACACCGACCGGCTGCTGGTCGACGCCGAGGGCCGCAGCGCCATCAGCATCCCGGACTTCGCGGTGGCCGTGGTGGACGAGATCGAGCAGCCCGCGCACATCGGCGAGCGCTTCACCTGCGCCCACTGAGGACCCGCGGTGCGGCTCCGGTCAGCCGAGTTGGACGGAGCGCTTGGCGAGCCCCATCCAGAAGCCGTCGATCACGCTGCGCTGGGCGCCCAGGTCGGCCTCACCGGCGCCGAGGGTGACGAACAGCGGGGCGAAGTGCTCGGTGCGGGGGTGGGCGAAGCGGCCGGCCGGGGCCTTGTGCTCGAAGTCGAGCAGCGCGTCGACGTCCTTCGCCTCCAGGGCGCGGCGGCCCCAGTCGTCGAACTCGGCCATCACCGAGGACACCCGGCCGTCGGTGCTCAGCGCCCGCAGGTTGTGGGTGAAGAAGCCGCTGCCGACGATCAGCACGCCCTCGTCGCGGAGCGGGGCGAGCCTGCGGCCGATCTCCATCAGCCGCTGCGGGTCCAGGGTGGGCAGCGAGACCTGCAGGACGGGGATGTCGGCGTCGGGGTACATCTCGACCAGCGGCACGTACGCGCCGTGGTCCAGCCCGCGGTCCGGGATGTCCTGCACGGGCATGCCTGCGGTGCGCAGCAGCTTGCGGACGCCGTCGGCGAGGGCGGGCGCGCCCGGCGCCGCGTACTGCACCCGGTAGTAGTGCTCGGGGAAGCCCCAGAAGTCGTGGACCAGCGGCACGGTGGTGGTGGCGCCCAGCGCGAGCGGGGCCTCCTCCCAGTGGGCGGAGACCATGAGGATCGCGGTGGGCCGGGGCAGGTCGGCGGACCAGGCGGCGAGCTGGCCGGGCCAGACCGGGTCGTCGGCCAGCGGCGGGGCGCCGTGCGAGAGGTAGAGGGCGGGCATGCGCTCGGGGGCTGCGGTGCTCATGGTGGTCGTCCTCCGTGGCGGGTCTCACCGGTGGTTCAAATTTTAACCACCTGGTGTCGACGGTACACCCTCATTCAAATTTGAACAACCGCGGTAGGATCGACCCATGGACGAACCCCGTTGGCTGAACGAGAACGAGATGGCCGCCTGGCGCGGCTTCGTCGCCGCCACCAACCTGGTCGCCCGCCACCTGGAGCGCCAGCTCAAGGAGGACGCCGGCCTCTCGCACACCCAGTACGAGATCCTCGTCCAGCTCTCCGCCGCCCCCGACGGCTCCCTGCGGATGACCGACCTGGCCGACCGGCTGCTCACCTCCAAGAGCGGCCTCACCTACCAGGTCGGCCAGCTGGAGCGCAGCGGCCTGGTCTCCCGGCGCTCCTGCCCCAGCGACGTGCGCGGCGTCTTCGCCGAGATCACCGACCAGGGCTGGGAGGCGCTGCGCGCCGCGGCGCCCGGCCATGTCGCCGCCGTCCGCGAGGCCCTGATCGACGTCCTCACCCCCGCCCAGCTGACCGCGCTCGCCGACAGCCTCGGCACCGTGGCGAACCGCCTCCGCTGCCGCGGCGACCGGCCCGGCGACTGACCTTTCGGCCGGACCGGCGGATCAGACGGCGTCGAGCGCGACCTCGGTGGCCTTGATCAGCGCGATGACGGGCGTGCCGGCGGTCAGGCGCAGTTCGTCGGCGGCGTCCGCGGTGATGGCCGCGGTCAGCTCCACCCCGCCCTCGGCGCTGATCCGCACGCCCGCCATGGCGGGGCCGACGGTGACCTCGGTGACCGTGCCGGGCAGCCGGTTGCGGATGCTCAGCCCGCTGATCGGACCGGTGGCCAGGGCGACCTCGGTGGCCTTGACCAGGGCGTGCACCGCACTGCCGGTCTCCAGGCCGAGGTCGCGGACGGCCTCGGTGGTGACGGCGGCGGTGAGCTCCACGCCCTCCGACACGGCCACGCGCACGGTGGCCATCACGGCGCCGGTGGTGACACCGACGACGGTGCCGGGGATGCGGTTGCGGATGCTGAGGCTCACGGACTTCTTCCTTGCGCAGACAGGGGCGGGCTGTGCGAAACGGACGGGACGTCAACCGACGGCTGCGGCGCGGACGCAGAGCACGTCCGGCAGGTGAGAGGTGATCAGCGACCAGTGGTCGCCCTCGTCCGCGCTGCCGTAGACCTCGCCGTTGCGGTTGCCGAAGTACACGCCGGCCGGGTCGGCGTCGTCGGTGCACAGGGCGTCCCGCAGCACCACCCCGTAGTGGGGTTCGCCCGGCAGGCCGTCCGAGAGCGGCTGCCAGGTCCCGCCGGCGTCCCGGGTGCGGAAGATCCGGCAGCGGTGGCCGACCGGGAGGCGGGCGTAGTCCGCGTCGAGCGGGAAGAGGTAGGCGGTGCCGCCGGTGCGGGGGTGGGTGGCCAGGCCGAAGCCGAAGACCGCGGGGAGGTCGCCGCCGATGTCCGTCCAGCCGGCGCCGCCGTCGTCGCTGCGGTACACGCCGCCGTGGTTCTGCAGGTAGAGGCGGTCCGGGTCGCCGGCGTCCCGGGCGACCTTGTGCACGCACTGCCCGAACTCCGGGTACTGGTCGGGCAGGAACTCGGCCCGGATGCCGTGGTTGGCGGGCGACCAGCTCTCCCCGCCGTCCTCGGTGCGGTAGACGCCGCCGGTGGAGACGGCGACCGTCACGGCCTGCGCGTCGCGCGGGTCGGGGAGCACGGTGTGCATGCCCTGGCCGCCGAAGCCGGCGTTCCACTCGGGGCGCTGCGGGTGGTCCCAGAGCGCCCGGACGAGTTCGAAGGTCTCGCCCCGGTCGGTGGAGCGGAACAGCGCGGCCGGCTGCGTCCCGGCGTACACCACGCCCGGCGCCTCGTCGCCGGCCGGCTGCAGCTGCCAGACCCGCTCCAGCGAGGTGCCGGTGTCCTCGGGGAAGCGCACCGCGGGCCGAACCGGCTCCTGCCAGCTCGCACCGAGGTCGTCGGACCACCACACGGAGGGCCCCCAGTGGCTGGAGTCCGCGCCCACCAGCAGCCGTACGGCGCCGTCGCGGCGGTCGACCGCCAGCGAGTAGACGGCGTTCATCGCGAAGTGCGGGCCGGTGAACTCCCACTTCTCGCGGTCGGAACTCCGGCCCAGGAACAGGCCCTTCCGAGTCCCGACGGCCAACAGCACCTCGGTCATGCAGCACCATCCGGTGAACGATCGCGGCCCCCGCGCCAGTCTCCTCCGGGCCCGGTGCGGGTGCACGTCACCGCGCCGGGCGGCCGGCCGGCGCCGTCGCCGGGACGGGCGGACCCCGCCCCGAGTGCGCGACAGGTGCACGGCGGTCCCCGGGAGGGGCGCTCCCGGTCACTTCCCGTCGCGCCAGGCCTCCAGCAGCCGCAGCCACACCTCGCTCACCGTCGGGTAGGCGGGCACCGCGTGCCAGAGCCGGGAGACCGGCACCTCGCCGACCACGGCGACGGTCGCCGAGTGCAGCAGTTCGGCGACGGCCGGGCCGACGAAGGTCGCCCCGACCACCACCTCCCGGTCGAGGTCGACGACCAGCCGGGCACGCCCGCGGTACCCGTCCGCGTACAGCCTCGCCCCGGCGACCGCGCCGAGGTCGTGGTCGACGGCGCGGACCCGCAGCCCGGCCTCCTCGGCGGCGGCCAGGGTGAGGCCGACGGAGGCGGCCTCCGGCTCGGTGAAGACGGCCTGCGGCGCCCCCGCGGTGTCCGCACTCGCGCTGTGCGTGCCCCAGCGGGCGGTGTCGAGCCGCTCGCCGCGGGCCCGCGCGGCGATCGCGGCCCCGGCGATCCGCGCCTGGTACTTGCCCTGGTGGGTCAGCAGCGCCCGCCGGTTCAGGTCGCCCGCCGCGTACAGCCAGTCGCCGGGCACCCCGTCGACCGTGCAGCTGTCGTCGACGGCCGGCCAGGAGCCGGGCTCCAGACCGATGCGCTCCAGCCCCAGGTCGCCGGTGTTGGGGCGGCGCCCGGTGGCGTACAGCACCTGGTCGGTCTCGATCTCGGACCCGTCGGCGAGGGTGAGCACCACCCCGCCGTCCCGCCGCACGGCGACGACCTCGGCGTGCCGCACCCGGACGCCGGCGGCCTCCAGCCCGTCCGCGACCAGCTCGCCGGCGAAGGGCTCCATCCGGCCGAGCAGCCTGCCGCGGGCCAGCAGCACCACCTCGCTGCCGAGGGACCGCCAGGCCGCCGCCATCTCCACCGCGACCACGCCGCCGCCGACCACCGCCAGCCGCCGCGGGACGTCCTGCGCGGAGGTGGCCTCCCGGCTCGTCCACGGGTCGGCCTCGGCGAGCCCCGGCACCTCGGGCAGGGCGGGCGAGCTGCCGGTGCACAGCGCCACCGCATGGCGGGCCGTCAGGACGCGCCCGCCGTCGACCTGCACGGCTCGCTCGCCGACCAGTCGGCCGTGGCCGCGCACCAGGTCGATGCCGGCGCCGTCCAGCCACGCCACCTGGTCGTCGTCGTTCCAGTGGTCGGCGAAGGCGTCCCGGCGGGCCAGCACCGCGGCCGCGTCCAGGCCGTCGCCGACCGACACCCCGGCCATCGCCCGCGCGTGGGCGGCCGCCGAGTGCGGGCGCAGCAGCGCCTTGCTGGGCATGCACGCCCAGTACGAGCACTCGCCGCCGACCAGCCGGCTCTCCACCAGCACGGTGCGCAGGCCGGCCGCGGCCGTCCGGTCGGCCAGGTTCTCGCCGGTCGAGCCCCCGCCGACCACCACCACGTCGTACTCGTCCGTCTGCGCCACGTGTGCCCTCGCTTCCGCTCGCCGCCGTCCGGCCCGGGCTCATCCTGCCCCCTGCCGGCGCACGGCGCCGGTTCGCCGCGCCCTCGGACCGCCGTGTCCTCAGATCACCGCCTTCGCGAGCCCGTCCTGCTCCTGCCGGTCCTGACCCGGCCCCCGCATCAGCCGCTGCGGGCGCCGCACCAGGAGGTAGCCGAGCCCGGCCAGGGTGACCGCGCCGGTGCCGAGCAGCGCCGCCCACACCTGGTACCAGGGGGCGCCGGGCGGTGCCAGCAGGGCGCGCGGCCAGCAGATGTTGACCACCTCCAGGCCCGTCCACAGCACCGCGAGCACATTCAGCGGCGTGCCCCAGCGGCCGTACGAGACCTCGCCCGCAGGGCGCCAGGTGCCGCGCAGCCGGGCGGCCAGGGCGACCGCGGTGAGCAGGAAGAAGGGGAGGAAGGTGGCCGCGGTGCCGAAGGCGATCAGCGAGCCGATCGCGGTGGACTCCAGGCCCAGCGGCAGCGCCGCACTGCTGACCAGGGTGGCGGCGACCAGGCCGCCGATCGGCGCTCCGTGCCGGTTGACCTTCCGCACCTGCGCGGAGAACGGGAACACCCCGTCGCGGGCGAGCGAGTACAGACCGCGGGCGGCGCCGCCCTGCGAGGCCATCAGACAGGCGGTGAAGCTGATCAGCACCACCAGCACGAAGGGCTTCGCCGACCAGTCGCCGAAGCCGGCGGTGACCGCGGTGGTGACCGGGTCGAGGTCGGTGCCGGCGACCACCGCCGCAGGGTCCGGGTGGGCCAGCGGCACGGCGACGGCATTGAGGATCACCACCAGGCCGACGCCGAGCAGCGACCAGCGCATCGCCCGCGGCACCTGGCGGGCCGCGTCCTTGGTCTCCTCCGCGGTGGAGACGCAGGCGTCGAAGCCGATGAACGCCCAGCCGCCGACGGCGACCACCGCCAGGAAGGAGAGCAGCGGGCCCGTGCCGGTGGCCGCCGGGGCACCCAGCGTGTCGGTGAGCAGCCCGAGCCCGTGCTTGCGGAAGAACAGCAGCAGGGCCAGGCCCACCAGCACCGAGGCGACGGCCTCCGCCGCGATCCCCAGCGAGACGAACCGGCGCAGCAGGTTGATCCCGTACGCGTTGACCAGGGTGCAGAACAGCATGAAGCCGAACGCGGTCAGCACCAGCTGCGCCGGGGTCGGGGTCGCGCCGAACAGCGCGAAGAACCAGGGCGCCGCCAGGTAGGCGACCGTGGTGTTGGCGAACATCACCGCGAACTGCCACAGCCAGCCGGTCAGCCAGGCGAACGACGGCCCGGCGAGGCGCCGGCTCCACTGGTAGGCGCCGCCCGCCAGCGGCCACTGCGAGGCGAGCTCGGAGTACACGCAGACCACCAGCAGCTGGCCGAGCAGGCAGACCGGCAGCGCCCACACCCAGGCGCCGCCGGCCACGCCGATGCCGACCTGGGCGACGGCGTACAGGCCGACGACGGGGGAGACGACGGCGAAGCCCATGGAGATGTTGCCGAGGACCCCGAGGCTGCGCCGCAGCTCCTGCCGGTAGCCGAGGGCCTCGAGCCGTTCGGCGTCCGAGGGGCCGGGGGTGCCGGGTCCGCCGGGGCCGTCCGTGCTGCCGGGGCTGCCGGGTCTGTGCGGTCGTGGGGGAGTGGTCGTCATGCGGTCCGCCTTACCGTTGCCGAGCCGAAAACTAACTTAGTTAGTTAGGGACCGTAGCCCGAACCGGCCGGTAGCGGAAGGGACCGACACCAGGCTGTAACGTGGCCGCTCGACCGGGACGCGCGAACAGAGGACGGGACACGTGGGGCGACCGACCAGGCCGCTGCTCAGCAGGGCGGTCATCGCACGGGCCGCCCTGGACGTCGTCGACGCCACCGGCCCCGACGGCCTCACCATGCGCGCCCTCGCCGACCGCCTCGGCGTCAAGGCCGCCTCGCTCTACAACCACGTCTCCGGCAAGGACGACCTCCTCGACGACCTCGCCGAACTGGTCAACGCCGAGATCGACCTCGCCCCGCTCGACGATCCCGACTGGCGCCGCGGCCTCGCCCGCTACGCCCACGGCTACCGGGCCGTCTTCCTGCGCCACCCCAACACCATCGCGCTGCTCGCCCGCCGCCGCGTCGAGGCCGACCGCCAGCTGCTCACCTACGACGCCCTGCTCGCCGCCCTCGCCCGGGCGGGCCTCGACCCCGCCGACGCCGCCGAGGCCGCCGCCGCCCTGGACTACCTCGTCCTCGGCTCGGCCCTGGAGACGTTCACCGCCGGCTTCACCCGCGACGCCGCCGACTACCGCCCCCGCCACCCCGCACTCGCCGACGCCCTCACCGCCTCCGCCGCCCGCGGCCCCGGACTCGACGACCGAGGCTTCGACCTCGCCCTCCGGCTCCTCCTGAACGGCCTCGGGCGCCCATGAGGGGCGGGCACGGGGAACTGTGCAATTCGGATGTGTGCCGCCTTATGGGATCGCGGCTTGCCCGTGCTGTCGTGAAGCGCGTCTGCGCCCCGTAGTGCAGCGGCGCCCCCGGGTCACCGACCCGGGGGCGCCGCTGCACTACGTGATCGCGTGCTCAGGACCGCGCCGCGGCCTCCGCCTCGGCGCGGGCCTTCGCCACCTTCTCGTGCACCTCGGCCATGTCGAGCTTCCGGGCCTGGGCGATCAGGTCCTCCAGCGCGGGCTCGGGCAGCGCGCCGGGCTGCGCGAAGACCAGCACGCCCTCGCGGATGATCGCCAGCGTCGGGATCGACTGCACGTCGAACGCCGCCGCCAGCTCCTGCTGGGCCTCGGTGTCGACCTTCGCGAAGACGAGGTCGGGGTGCCGCTCGGCGGCCTTCTCGAAGATCGGGCCGAACATCCGGCACGGGCCGCACCAGGCCGCCCAGAAGTCGATCAGAACGAAGTCCTTGCCCTCCGGACCGGGAACGATCGCGTCGAAGTTCTCCGTGGTCAGCTCGACCGTGCTCATCTGCCCTACCTGCCCTTCGGAAGTGTTCCGGTGGCGTCAACCCGGTCCGCCGCCGAGGTATTCCGAAGATTTTTCCTCCGCGTTGAGTCGATCCGGCGCCGCAGCCGTATTCACCGGTGCGGGCGCGGGGAGAGCGCCCGGACACACCGGACTCACACCGTGGGGGAATCAGCCATGCCCGACATCCGCCGTACCGCCCTGCTCGCCGCCTCCGCCGCCGCCGTGATCGCCCTGGTCACCGCCTGCGAATCCGACGGCTACGGCAGCAACAACGCGGGCGGGACCACCGCCCCGGCCGCGAGCTCGCCCGCCGCGCCGAACAGCCCGTCGGAGCAGTCCCCGACCTCCCCGGCGCCCGCCGGCGGCGGTACGGGGCTGCAGACCGCGACCTCCTCGACGCTCGGCACCATCGTCACCGACGGCAGCGGCTACACGCTCTACCGCTTCGACAAGGACACCGCCAAGCCGCCGGTCTCCAACTGCAACGGAGAGTGCGCCAAGCTCTGGCCGCCCGTGATGGCGAGCGACAACCCGCAGCTCAAGGGCATCGACGCCAAGCTGGTCTCCACCGTCACCCGTGCCGACGGGAGCAAGCAGGTCACCCTGAACGGCTGGCCGCTCTACCGCTACACCCCCGACACCAAGCCCGGCGACACCAAGGGCCAGGGCGTCGGCGGTATCTGGTGGGCCGTCACCCCGACCGGTGCCAAGGCGGCGGCCGCCGCCTCGCCCGCCACCGGCGGCTACGGCTACTGACACCCGACGGCACTGCGGGCCCGGTCGGGGGGCGGGTGCGGCGCGGGCGCCCGCGCCGCACCCACCACCGTTATCGACAGGAACCGTCCCCGACTTGAGGGCCTCGAGGGCCGCGGCGTCCCCGGATCTTCCGGGGCGCCGCCCCTCCGACCCGTCCCGATCCGTCCCGACCCGGGGCAACGTCTCGACCTGGAGGTGCGCGTGCGCAAGGATGGCGCCGTGACCGAGCATCCGTACCGTCGGAGGGCGGGCGCCGGAGGTCCGCCGTCCGACGGCGGCCCGGCCGCGGCGCCGGACGAGGAACTGATGCGTGCCCTGTACCGGGACCACGCGGGCCCGCTGTTCGGCTTCGTGCTGCGCCTGGTGGGCGGCGACCGGCAGCGGGCCGAGGACGTGGTGCAGGAGACGCTGGTCCGCGCCTGGCGCAACATCCACCGCCTGGACGACACCGCCACCGGCTCCCTGCGCCCGTGGCTGGTGACGGTGGCCAGACGGATCGTGATCGACGGCCACCGCAGCAGCATGGCCCGCCCGCGGGAGGTCGACCCCGCGCCGCTGGAGCTGCTGCCCGCCGAGGACGAACTCGAGAAGGCACTGCGGCTGATGACCATCTCCGACGCGCTGGACGACCTGACCGACGCGCACCGCGAGGTCATCGTCGAGACGTATCTCAAGGGACGTACCGTCAACGAGGCCGCCGCGGAACTCGGTATTCCCGCGGGTACGGTCAGGTCGCGCATCTTCTACGGGCTGCGCGCCCTGAAGATCGCGCTGGAGGAGCGAGGAGTGACATCGTGACGTCGCACCACGGGCAGCACGTCGACGTCGGCGCGTACATCCTCGGTGTCCTCGACCCGGAGGACCTCGAGCGCTTCGAGGTGCACCTCGCCGGCTGCGCGGTGTGCGCCGCCGAGATCGACGAACTCTCCGGCGTGGCACCGCTGCTGGCGGAACTCGCCGATGCCGGGCCGGTGGCCGCGCCGCCGTCCCCACAACTGCTGGACCGGCTGGTCGGCGAGGTCTCCGCGACCCGGAGGCGCAGCCGCGTGCGCCGACTGGCGCTGGTCGCCGCCGCGGCGGTGCTGGTGGTCGGCGGCCCGCTGGCCACCCTGGCTGCGACCGGCGGTGACGACCACACGCCGCCGCCGGCCGCGGTCGCGCAGTTCGCCGCCACCGATCCGGCCACCGGTGTCTCCGCGCACGTCGGCGTCGAGCCGAAGAAGTGGGGCAGCAGCATCAGCCTGTCGCTGTCCAACGTGACCGGGCCGAAGAACTGCGACCTGGTCGCGGTCTCCCGGACCGGCGAGCGGCAGACGGTCACCACCTGGGCGGTGCCTGCCACCGGCTACGGCACCGAGGCACTGCAGACCACCGGCGGTGCGGCCCTCGCCCCGGGCGACATCGACCACTTCGAGGTCCGCACCCTCGACGGCAACCAGTTGCTGGTCTCCGTTCCCGCGAAGAGCGCCTGACGCCTCCTCGTCCGACCCCCTGCTCCGCCCCGACCGGTACCGCGCCCCGGCCGGGGCGGCCGTGCGGGTGAGCACGCTGGGCCGGGGCGGTCAGGCCGGGGCGAAGGTGCGGTGCAGCAGGGCGGTGATCCCGGCCGGGTCGGCCGGGTGGACGCGGCCGGCGAGGTAGCCGTCCGGGCGCACCAGGAAGGCCTCGGAGTCGCGGGCCCCGTACGCGGTGCGGAACTCGTCCAGGCCGTCGCGCACGGCCGGGACGGCGAGCCCGTCCGCGGCGCTGCCGGGGGCCAGCACGGCGTACACGTCGAGTTCGCCGCGGGCCGCCTCGCGGGCGGCCTCGGCGCAGGCGGCCGGCAGGCCGTCGGCCGCGTCGGGGCCCAGGTACAGCAGCAGGGTGTGGTCGGGGCTGCGGAGCAGGTCGAAGAGCCGCTGGGGGAAGGCCACGAGGGCCTGGACGAGACCGCGGCAGTCCGGCGCCCGGTCGCCGGGCCGGACGGGGAGGCCCGCGGCGCCGTCCGCCGCGTCCGGGCCGAGCAGCGGGCTGTCCGGGTAGCCGACCAGTAGTTGGGCCTCGCGGCGCAGCACGCCCTCCGTGCTGCGGCCGTCCGAGCCGATGCCCTGCCTGGCGTGCCGGACGGTGCGGCCGACGACCTCCTCGCCGATCGGGTGCCGTTCGGCGTGGTAGCTGTCGAGGAGGGCGTCCCCGGCGGCGCCGCGCAGCACCAGGGCGAGTTTCCAGGCCAGGTTGTACGCGTCCTGGATACCGGTGTTCATGCCCTGGGCGCCGGTCGGCGGGTGGATGTGCGCCGCGTCCCCGGCGACGAACACCCGTCCCGCCCGGTAGCGGTCGGCCAGCCGGTGGCTGATCCGGAACACCGAGGACCAGCGCAGGGCCGAGACGGTCGCCGGCCGCGGCGACAGCCGGTCGACGACGGCCTGGAGGTGTTCCACGCCGGGCAGCCCGCCGGCGTCGAGGCCGTGCGCGATCCCGTCCGGGCCGCTCGCGTCCCGCACCAGCTCGGGGGCGGCGACCGCCGTCACCCGGTAGCGGCCCCGTCCGGGCAGCGGGATCGCCACCAGCGCGTCGTCGGGCGCGCCGTCCGGGAGGTGCCGCACCGCCCGCACCGCGTACCCCTCGGGCACGTCCCAGTCGAGCTCCACGTCGCCGAGCATGTACGACTCGGTGAAGGCGCCGCCCCCGAAGCCCAGCCCGAGGCCCTTGCGCACCCGGCTGTGGGCGCCGTCGCAGCCCACCAGGTAGCGGCAGCGGACGCGTTCCGTCCCGGCCGGCGTCTGCAGCACGGCGTCGACCCCGTCGGCGTCCTGCTCGAAGGAGAGCAGCTCGCAGCCGCGCTCCACCCGGGTGCCGTACCCCTCCAGGTGCCCGGTGAGCAGGTCCTCGGTGGTGTACTGCGGCAGCGCGGCGAAGCCGTACGGCACGTCGGGCGGCAGCCGTAGCTCGATCCGCGGCTGCTCCAGGCCGTCGATCCAGCTCAGCTGGCCGCGCAGCGGTACGGCGGCGGCGAGCGCCTGCCGGGCCAGGCCCATGGTGTCCCAGATCTCCAGGGTGCGGGGCTGGACGCCGACGGCCTTGGCGTAGCGGTGCGGTAAGGCCAGCCGGTCGACGATCCGGCAGTCGGCGCCGTGCCGCCGCAGCTCCGCGGCGGCCGTGAGCCCGACCGGCCCGGCCCCGACCACCAGTACGTCCGTGTCCACCATGGCCCGACTCCCTCTGCCGCGGGCGTGCTCCGCCTCCCAGCGTGCGCATCCCGCGGCGTCCGCTGCCACTCGCGGCGGGCGGGTGTGCACAGGAGCTGCCTTCGAACGGCACTCGGCTCGTTCAGGGTGCGGGGCTGCGGGCCGTGATCCTGCGCAGGGTGCGGCCGCAGTGCCGGGCGTAGAGCCGCTGGAGGAGCGGGACCAGCGGGCCGGCGAGGCGGGTGAGGAGGGTGCCGGGCCGGCTGAAGGCGGTGACGGTGAACCGGACGGTGCCGTCCGCGGCGAGCTCGACGACGAACGACTCCTCGCCGCACTCCGGGTGGCCGGCCAGGGTGCCGTAGGCGAAGCCCGCGCGGCGGGGCTCGTCGACGGCCCAGACGACCTCGCAGGGCGCGGTGACCCGCACCGAGCCGACCCCGATCGTGCAGGTCACTCGGACACCGGCGGCAGCCTTCGGCGCATCGGCGGTGATCCGGACCCCGGCCGCCCGGTGCATCAGCCAGGTGGTGACCGCCTGCCCCGCCACCGCGAAGTCTTCCGGCCCGCGGCCGACCGTGGTGCGGTGGTGCAGGTAGTGGTAGCCGGCCGGGAGCTGGCCGGTGCCTGCGGTTGCCCCGACCTCCGGGTAGGTGAAGCTCATGCGCGGGGCCTCCTGAAGTCGAACTGAACGCGTTCAAGATAGCCGGTGCCCGGCCCGGCCGGGCGCACACCGGAGGGGAGGGAGGCCGCGCCGCCCGGGTCGTGTTGGCGGGGTTCCGGGCCGCGGCGCACGCTGGAGGGGAAACCCCAGGAGGTGTCCGCCATGATGCACACACTCGTCGGATGGCACATCGAGTTGGAGTTCCAGGAGGAGGGCGACCGGACGAAGGCGGTCGCGCTCGTCCGGCTCTCCGACGGCACCGAGGTGCGCTCGCACGGCTTCAGCACCCGGCACCACGCCGACAGTCCGCAGCCCAGGGTGGGCGAGGAGGTCGCCGGCGCGCGGGCGCTCAACGACCTGGCCATGCAGTTGCTCACCAAAGCCCACGGCGAACTGAAGGAGGGCGCCGCAGCCTCCGACCGCCCGCTGATGTAGCCCCCGGCACCCGCGGCCCGGCCGGGGCGCCGCACCCCGGCCGGGCCGCCGCGGCGCTGCCCGGTGCTACCCGGCGGCGCCGACCGCCGGTCCGGGTCCTGCCGCGGGTGCACCCTCGTTCCCGGCCGCCGCACCCGCGGACGGCCGGGAACGCTCCGCCAGCCGCACCGCGGGCCCGGTCGCCGCGCCCGCCAGGGCGAACAGCCCGCCCAGGACCAGCCAGCCCGCCGTGCCGCCGCCCAGCACCAGCGAGGTGAGCAGCACCGGCCCGACCATCCGCGCCACCGCCGTCCCGGTGCCGTAGAAGCCCTGGTACTGGCCCTGCCGGTCGGCCGGGGCCAGCCCGAAGCCGATCTCCCAGGAGCCGGCGGCCAGCATCATCTCCCCGGCCACCTGCAGCGCCGCCGCCAGCAGCAGCACGGCCGCCGCCGTCCACGGGGAGGTGCCCGACGAGGACGCCGCGAACGCGGCACAGCACGCCAGCAGCAGCACCCCGGCCCACCGGACGTACCGGGCGGCCGAGGCGAGCCCGTCCACCCCGCGCGCCACCCGTACCTGGCAGACCACCACGGTCAGCGTGTTCAGCACCAGCAGTGCGGCCGTCAGCCAGTCCGGTGCCGCCGTCCGCCCGACGATCCACAGCGGCACGATCAGCGACAGCAGCGGCATGTAGAGCAGCATCACGGTGTTCAGCAGCGCCAGCAGGGCGTACGGCCGGTCGCGCAGCACGGCCAGCCGAGGCTCGCCCGCCACCACGGCCGCCGGTGCCACCGACGGCAGCCGCGACAGCAGCACCGCCGCGGCGAGGAAGCTCAGCGCGTCCACCGCCAGCACCGCCCGGTACGCGGCCGGGGTGTCCAGGTGCAGGGCCGCGCCGCCCATCGCCGCGCCCACCGCGAGGCCCGCGTTGACCGTCGACTGCAGGTAGGCGCGGACCTCCGTCCGCCGGTCCGGCTCCACCAGCCCGGCCAGCAGCGCCTGGCGGGCGGCGGACAGGCCGCTCTGCGCGCAGCCGTACAGCAGCGCACCCGCCAGGAACACCCCGAACGAGCCGGCCGCCAGCAGGACGCCCACCGCCGCGGAGGTGGCGACGGCCAGCAGCACCGCCACGCCGCGCGGCCCGCGTCGGTCGGCGAGGTGCCCGAGCGGCACGCCCACGACGGCGCCGGCCGCCCAGCCGAGCGTCAGCCCGAGGCCGATCTGGGTCGCCGACAGCCCGACGACCCGGGTGAAGTACAGCGCCGAGCAGACCAGGTACGCACCGTCGCCGAGCGCATTGGTCAGCTGGGCGCCCGCCAGCCCGCGGGCCGGGCCCGGGGGCGGCAGCAGTCCTCGGTGCGGCATGGCGCTCCCTCCCCGGCGACGGTCTCCGGGCCGAACCCTAGACGACTGATTCCAAGGGATAGCTGCGCGGACAGCGCGAGGGTGTCCAACCTCAGTTTGTGACGACCGAGACAGACACCCTCGCGACTGCAC